>JALVAU010000324.1 GCA_027011025.1 Campylobacteraceae bacterium
GTATAGGTTCTAAGCACATGACCCACGGATTTTATTGTGAGACAAATTTATAAAAAAGCCTTAAATTTGTCATCGGAAAATTGAATTCAGTTTCATTTAAAACATCCATTAAAACTTGAATTATTTTATCCTTTTTATGCGTTGATGAATATAATAGTTCCACCGTTAATATTTGATTTTCATAATCAGGAATAAGATTTGCTTGAGTTTGAAATATTGATTTAATTATTGCTTTTGCAGCATCTTGATCATATTGAGTTAAAGATGGGATTATAATATTTGCCATAGCTGTTTCCGCTCTGTAACTAATCATTTTTATAATATCAATTATTTTTTTTCGTCCCCCGTGAAATTGTAAAAACTTTTCATCTTCCGAGAGATCTCTAAAAGTAATATAATGATCTAAAGTTGAACGCAGTTCCTTTTTCTCTGCAATTGATAATTCAAGATCCTCTATCTCTTTTCTTAAAACACTTCTCTTTTCTTCGTATATTCTCTGTTCTTTTTCTGTAGGGTTATCTGGTAGTGCTAATTCTCGATCTTTTAGAGATCTTCTCGATAGTTTTGACCTTAATGAACGCAGTTCTTTTTCTACTTCTCGCCATCTAGGGTTTACTATCTTTTCCGTCTCATCTGGATTTATTTTTTCATTGGAGTTAAGTGTATCTATATTATAATCTTGCCTTGCATATCTAAAGAAGTTTTCCTGTGACGTTCGGCTATCCATAAAGCTATATACATCTAGTATATTATCATAAAAATTAGTTCCCATCACTGATACTTGATGCCCCGTCTCTGTTAACTCTCTTATTTCACGATATTCAAAGTCGTATTTTTTATTATACTGTATTTTTTCGGCTAATTTAATTTTTTTTATAACTCCAAAAGGTAACTCTATTGTCACCTCATTAAACTCTTCTTCATCCCAATCATCCTCGGGATATTTGTGATATGTAGACGTTGCAATTCTCTCACTCTCCCATAATTCCTTGCTCCATTTCATACTATACCCCTCTTTATCAAAAACAATTAAAAACTTATAAGGCTTACGTGGATTTGCCCTTAATTCTTCTGTCGATTTTAAATCAGGGGCCTCTTGTAATAATTTAGGGATTATTGTATTGTTCATCACACTCATTAATCCTTTAGAAAAAGGAGTTGTAACAACAAAAAAGGGAAGTCCTTTCTGGTCATTAACCCAGTAATCAGTCATTCCTCTAATACAAATCCGTTGTCTTGATACATATCGCCGAGGCAGTTTTTGCTTCCCATAATAAGTTCGAACATGACCGTCAATAAAAAAATGCCCCACACTCTCGGCACTTTCCTCCATCCATTTACTTGATCTTTCTATAATCCATTCGCTTAAGATCTTTTCATTTTCAGCATGAGATAACAGATCTAACTTATCCCTCAACGTCTTTTTTTCTGGGATACGATCTATTCCGAGTAATGCACCCCATTCTCCAGGTTGAATATCTGCAAGTTGATTTATATTCTTAATTCTAGCCAAACACATAAAAGCTATGGTTAGCATAATATCTTGAAGCCTATAAAAACCACTTCTATAAATAAATTTTTCAATCGAGTCTAATAGTCCATTTGCAAGCAATGCAGGTAAAGCCAATAGCAATCCTCCATTATCAATATTAGTACATTTGATGAACTCTGTAGAAGCTGTAACTCCATATAGTGTGGCCATCATTCTTCCACTTGTATCTTTACATGCTTTTCCAAGTATTTGCTTGTTATCTTCTATGTTTCTCTCTGTTTTAGTTAAGTCGTTTTTTTTTATGTTCAATCAGTTTTCCTGATTGAATTGCTTTTGATAATGTATTTATTTTAAGGGATAAATGCAGCGCAATATCTTTACGTGGTATATTATCATCTAGCATTTCTTGACATTTTGC
>JALVAU010000325.1 GCA_027011025.1 Campylobacteraceae bacterium
TTTAATATTTTTATATCAAAGAAACTACACTTTTTGCTTATTCCCAGACCTAGAGCTTTCGAGATAGCCTCTTTTGCTGCCCAGAAACCAGCTATTGTTTCTACTCCTTTTGCTAGTTCTATTTCATCTTGGGTCAAAAATTTACTAAGCGCCTTGTTGCCAAACCGCTCAGTAAATCTTTTAATTCTATCTATTTTGACTAAATCAACACCTATCATTGAACAACAAAATCAGTAAAAAAGATATTTTTTATCTGTCCATCAGCTAGAACATCATTTATTTTGCTAACAATCTCATCTTTTAATCTGCTTTTCCCTTTCATAGTGCTTACCTCTTCAAATGTTTTTGAAGATAGAACTCTGATAATTATATCTCTAATAAGAGGCTTTTTCTTGTCTAATTCAGCTGATAGTTCAGGTTTGTCAAGCTCTAAATTTATAGTAGTCTTTAAAAATCTGCTACCATTTTCACTAAGTAAATTTACTATAAATTGATTCATTGGGTACATAGGTCCTACAGTAAGATAGTCAGTTGATCTTTTCCCTGTTCTTTTTACTGTTTTGCTTTTAGTGGGTTGTGCAGTAGCATCTACAGCATTTTCATCTGAGCCGCTCAGTAGAAAGTAAGCTACCAAACCACCACCAACAAGTAGCAATACAAGAAGCACTATCACGATGATAAGCACCATGCTTCCGCCAGATTTTTTTTCTACAACTTCTTCTTCATCTGTTTTTTTATCTGCCATATTTGGCTCCTTATTTTAGTATATTACTTTATGTGCTATAACGATCAAATCCTATAAAAGTACCAAAGACCAAAAATCTATGCAACTTTCTAAAGTTATGAAAAGTAGGACTTTCTAAGAAGCCTATTATCTATATCGTAAAATATAGAAAAAATTTTACCAAAAAATATATAAATATAGCTTTACATCCACTCTATAAGTTTTGGCACTTCATCTATATTGAAGCATTTTATCCCACTTATTGCCTCAATAGGCAAACTAGGAACTATAGCCTTTGCAAAATGCTGACTCTTTGCCTCTTTGAGTCTTGCATCTAAACTGTAAACATCTCTTATGTCTCCTATGAGACTCACTTCCCCTAGAAATATAGTATCTTTACTGATAGGTCTATCTCTAAAACTGCTAATTATAGCCGCTATTATAGCTAAATCAGCTGCAGTTTCACTTATTTTTATACCACCTGCTATATTTACAAAAACATCATATTGATTAAAAGGGAGGTCTAGTTTTCTCTCCAAAAGTGCTAAAAGCATGGTGAGCCTGTTTAGTTCATATCCAGTGGCACTTCTTTTGGGATTAGGGTAACCACTTTCACTGACCAATGCCTGAACCTCAAGTATGATTGGGCGAGAGCCCTCCATCACAACAGTAGTAGCAGAACCTGCCTGTGCTTTTCCTCTAGTAAAAAATTTCTTAGATATATCTTTAGCACTCACCAATCCTCTCTTTGTCATCTCAAAGATACCTACTTCACTAGTAGAGCCAAAACGATTTTTAAAACCTCTTAAAAGTCTCAACTCTCTTGATGAATCACCTTCAAAATACAAAACAGTATCAACCATGTGTTCTAAAACTCTAGGGCCTGCTATAGATCCCTCTTTTGTTATATGTCCAATTATAAATATAGCAACACCACTCTCTTTGGCATATCTCATCAAGTCGAAAGTTATCTCTCTTACTTGAGATACGCTTCCTGGAGCTGAAGTTAATTTATCGCTAAAAACTGTTTGAATAGAGTCAATAATAAGCATATCAAAGCTATTTTTTTCAAGCTCTTTGAAGATAATATCTAATTTTATCTCAGAGAGTAAAAAAAGATTTGGACTGTTGCTCTCCAATCTATCTGAACGAAGTTTTATTTGACTAGCCGACTCTTCAGCACTGACATATAGAATCTTTTTGCCGTCTTGCGCTAAATTCCCAGCTATTTTAAGAAGCAGAGTTGATTTTCCAACTCCGGGACTTCCTCCAACTAACACTAAACTGCCATTTACTATGCCACCACCCAATACCAAATCAAGTTCTTTATCTTTGGTTGAAAATCTACTTACTTTTTCATGTTCAACTTCAGTTATAGGTATAGCACCTATATAATCTTTCTTAGAAGTTCCTAGCTCTTTTAGAACCTCTATCTGTTTGGAATTTAACTCCATAAATTGATCCCAGGCCCCACAATTTGGACATTTTCCTAGCCATTTGCTACTTTGATGTCCACAGGCTTGACACTCAAATAGAGTTTTATTTTTTGCCATCTTCTCTTACAAATATGCTTTCTAGTATAGTATCTATGTATTCATCAGGGTCAAAAGGTATAAGGTCATTTTCTCCTTCTCCAACGCCTACATGTATGATGGGAAGTTGCAACTCTTTTGCCACGGCAAACAAGGAACCACCCTTAGCAGTTCCATCTAGTTTTGTTATTATGATGGCATCAACACCAACTATTTCATTAAATGCCTTGGCTTGATTTATAGCTGAACTTCCTTGAGTCCCATCAAGTATAAGAATTTTTCGATTTGGTGCTCCCTCTTTTGCTTTATCGCAGATTCTTACTATTTTTTTAAGCTCATTTGAGAGATTTGTCTGATTATGAAGTCTGCCTGCTGTATCTATGATGACATTATCTATATCTTTTGCTTTGGCAGAACTGATGGTATCATATGCAACAGCAGAAGGATCATGTCCCTGCTTTGTCGAAACTATGGGTATATCTAGTCTGTTTGCCCACTTAGTAAGTTGTTCTATGGCAGCTGCTCTAAAAGTATCAGATGCACCTAAAATCACCTTTTTCCCATCTTTTTTATAACTATTTGCAAGTTTTGCTATTGTGGTAGTTTTTCCAGCTCCATTTACCCCTATAACTAGATCTACAAAAGGATTTTTAACCTCTTTTTTTTCATCAATATCATAGATAAAATAAGATTTTAAAACCCTCTTTATATCTTTTTCTTCAACTTTTTCTTGAGGTGGTAGATAGTATATAATCTCTTCAACCAACTCATAAGGAACATCCGCCTCTATCAGTATCTCTTCAAGTGTCTCTTTGTCAATTTTTTCAACTTTTTGAGGTAAAACATCTCTGATGACATTTAAGGTTTTTCCAAGACCTTTTTTTATAAAACCTATCATTTTTTCAGCGCCATTTGAATATCGGAGTCTATCATCTCTTCTGGTATCGCACCCAAGTAGTGTGTTACATAATCTCCTTTTTTATCGTAAAGTATCATAAAAGGTATACTTTGGACACCACCTATAGCATTTGCAAAGATTTGATTTGTAGGTGAATTGGTAATGGTATAGTTTATGGCATTATAGTTCATAAAAGTTCTTAATTCGTCATTGCTTTTATTTGATTCTATTAAGATGCCTATAATCTTTAGTTTGCCTTTATATTTCTCTTGTAGATTGTTAAGGTGAGGAATTTCAGCTTTACAGGGTGGACACCAAGTAGCAAAAAAACTAACTAATACTGCCTCATTTTTTGTGTTTGAGAAGGTAAAGCCTTTATCTGTTTTTATAACATCTATTTTTTCTCCATCTACTGAAGTTAGAGTTATTGTATCACTTTTTTTGTCTATAGATACAACTTTTTTATTGTGCTCTTCTTTGCTATCTGTCTTTTGAGTGTTTTTTGAACATGCGCTCAACAGTAGTATAAAAGCAAGCATCGATACATATATATATTTTTTCACTATAAAAACCTTTTTATCAAAATAAGGCTATCATTATATGAAAAAATTCCTTAAGGACATCTCTAAAAGTTAAATCATGAAAAAAAGAAAATTTAAAAATAAAATTGTATTCAGAGAAGAGTGTAAAAGAGTTTTGAAAATGCAATCAAGAAGGAATAAAATAAAAAGAGATGTATTGATAAACAGAAAAATACTAAAATATATAGATGAATTAAAGGCTAAAACTATCTTGTTTTATCTTCCCTTAACAGAAGAAGCAAATATAAATAAACTACTAAAAAAGATAAGAAAAAGAGATAAATCTACTATTTTTGTGCCATTTATGGAAGGTGTCAGCTTTAAAATGGTAAAATTTAGGTTGCCTTTATATATAAAGAAATTTAATATTAAAGAGCCTAAAAATTCTTTTGCTATAAACAAAAGGATAGATTTAGCTATCGTTCCAGTCCTCGGGGTGGATGGAGCGTTTAGAAGAGTTGGTTTTGGAAAAGGGATGTATGATAGATTTTTTGAATCTCTTCCATATAGACCAAAGATAGCATTTGTAGAGTCAGTCGAGTGTTTTACAGCTTCACATGTAGGAGAGTCGCACGACATACAAGCAGATATATATATAACCCCTTATAAAATAATAAGACGAGGAAAAAGATGATAGTAGAATCAACCGTAGTTGGTATTAGTGCCATAGTGGGCGCTGGAATAGGGTTTTTTGTTGCAAAAAAAATGGATGCAGCAAATTATGAAGTACATGTTGAGCAGGCAAAAGCAAAAGCAAAAGCGATAGAACATGAAGCCGAGTTGGTATTAAAGAACAGTAATATAAAAGTAAAAGAGGCTGAACTAGCCGCAAGAGAGCAATATGAAGACAGAGTCATATCTTGCAAAAAAGAGCATTCTGAAAAGATGCTTGAGCTTGAGAAGAAAGAAGAGCATTATAAGGAAGAGCTTAAGAAGATAAATAAAGAAAAAAGTGAATTGGGAAATATTCAAAAAGAGGCAAAAGAGCTATATGCTGAGGGAATAAAACTTAAAGAAGAATATACCATAAAAGTTCAAGAAGCACTAAATGTGCTTGAAAAATCAGCCGGGCTTACTCAAGTAGAAGCAAAAGATTTGGTGCTGAAAAAGGTAGAAGAACAGTCCCGCTCCGAAATAGCTCATATCGTAAGAAAGTACGAAGAAGAAGCAAAGCAGGATGCAAGAAGAAGAGTAAACTATATATTAGCTCAAGCTACAAGCAGATTTGCCGGAGACTTTGCAGCTGAGAGACTCATAAATGTAGTAAATATCAAAAATGATGAATTAAAAGGCAGAATCATTGGAAAAGAGGGCAGAAATATAAAAGCTCTCGAAATGCTGCTAGGAGTTGATATCATCATAGATGACACTCCAAATGCTATTATTTTGAGTAGCTTTAATCTTTACAGAAGAGCAGTAGCTACAAAAGTGATAGAACTCCTTGTCGAAGATGGAAGAATTCAACCTGCAAGGATAGAGGCAATATACGAAAAAGTAAAAGAGGAGTTTGATAAGGGCTTGATCGAAGAGGGACAAAATATTCTTATGGATTTGGGTCTTACAAAAGTTCATCCCGAAATTGTAAAGCTCATAGGAAGATTGAAGTTTCGTGCAAGTTATGGACAAAATGCGCTTGGTCATTCATTAGAAGTTGCTCATCTTGCAGGTATCATAGCAGCAGAGTGTGGCGGTGATGAGATGCTCGCTAGACGAGCAGGGATACTTCATGATATCGGAAAGGCTCTAACTCATGATTTTCCAGGAAGTCATGTTGATTTAGGTGCAGATATTTGTAAAAGATATAAAGAGAAAGATGCAGTTATAAATGCCATCTATGCCCACCACGGGCATGAAGAGCCTACAAGTGTGGAATCAGCAGCAGTTTGTGCAGCAGATACACTCTCAGCCGCAAGACCGGGAGCTAGAAGAGAGGTTCTTGAGGCGTTTTTAAAGAGAGTCAAAAGTATAGAAGAGATAGCAACTGACAAAGACGGTATCAAGCAGGCCTATGCCATAAACGCAGGAAGAGAAGTTAGAGTCATAGCAAATGCTAAACTTATAAATGATGATGAAGCTGTGCTTTTAGCAAAAGAGATAGCAAAAGAGATAGAAGAAAAAGTACAATATCCGGGCGAAATCAAAGTAAATGTTATAAGAGAAGTTCGTTCTATAGATTTTGCTAGATAGTTCTACATGTAAAGGATTAAAAGATATATGTATAGCTTCAATAGATTTTTTACTGAGGCTAAAAAATATAAAAAAGAGCTGATATTTGCAAATATATTGGCTCTATTTGCTGTTGTGCTCAGTACACCGGCTCCTCTCATTATGCCAGTTCTTGTGGACGAAGTTTTACTTAAGAAACCTGGAGTCATCACAAATACGATAGATTCTTTTTTTGGACATCCTTCAAAAGCCTATGTTTATGTAGGTATTATGCTTTTTTTGATCATTGTATTGCGAGCAGTATATTTTGTGTTTAACTACTATCAAACCAAACTTTTTACAATAGTTTCAAAAAATATCTCTTTTAAACTCAGAGAAGATTTGCTAAATCACTTGAGTAAAGTTGCTATAAATGAGCTAGAGTTTTTTGGCTCTGGCAAAAGTGCTTCATTAATAGTTGTAGATGTTGATACTATAGAAAACTTTTTAGGATCATTTGTAAGTCGTCTTATTATATCTGTCTTGACTATTATAGGAGTAGGTATTGTTCTTTTGATGATTCATTGGCAGTTGGCACTTTTTATATTGACTTTAAATCCATTTGTGGTGGTTTTAACAACTAAAATAGCCAAAAGAGTTTCTGTTTTGAAGAAAAATCAGAACAAGGCTTTTGAGATGTTTCAAGAGTCTTTAAGTGAGACTTTGGAGCTTTTCTCTCAAATTAGAGCGGCAAATCAGGATAAAAATTTCTTTTCAAAAGTTATAAGAAGTGCAAAAGAGATAAGAGAGAGGTCTATAGAGTTCACATATAAAAGTGATGCGGCAAATAGACTCTCTTTTTTGGTTTTTCTGTCTGGATTTGAAATCTTTAGAGCAGCTAGTATATTGGTTGTTGCTTATTCTGATTTGACTATAGGATTGATGTTTGGGATTTTTGGATACCTTTGGGTAATGATGACACCTATTCAGGATATTTTGAACATCCAATATGCATATCATAATGCAAAAAAATCTCTCGGAAGGATAAATTC
>JALVAU010000326.1 GCA_027011025.1 Campylobacteraceae bacterium
TTTTAAATGTTATCCTAAAAGTATAAAATATGTAGGAGTTTATAATTTTGAAAAGAGTTGTTTTTAAAGTCGGAAGTAGTGTTTTAACAAATTTAGATGATATAGCAAAAGAGAGAATGCTTAATTTAGTCTCTTTACTTGCAGAAGCAAGAAAAAAGTATGAAGTAGTTCTTGTAACATCAGGGGCTGTTGCAGCTGGATACACTGCACTTAAACTTGATAGAAAAAAAGAGGTAAGTAAACGAGTTTTAGCCTCTGTTGGACAACCGATACTTATGAGTAGTTATAAAAATAAATTTGATATTTTCAATGTAGATATAGCTCAAATTTTATTAACAGAAGAAGATTTTGATTCAAGAGTGCATACAAAGATTTTTCAACAAATTATAGATAGAACTTTAGAAAATAATATTTTGCCTATTGTAAATGAGAATGACATTTCTACAACACCTGAACAACTTTTCGGAGATAATGACCAACTCTCAGCACATGTCGCACATTATACTAATGCTGATATACTTATAATTTTAAGTGATATTGATGGATACTATGAAGAAAATCCTAAAACCAATCCAAATGCTAAAATTAGAAAACTTGTTTCAGAGATTAAAGATGAAGAATTAGAACAAGAACACTCACCAAATAATGAATTTGCAACAGGTGGAATTGTTACAAAGCTAAAAGCAGCACAATATATGATGAACCATAATAAAGAGATGTTTTTATGTAATGGTTATGATTTAACATCAGCTAAAGAGTTTTTATTTGAAGATAGTTATACAAAAGGAACACTATTTTCTACGAAAAATCTAACAAAACATAGTAGCGAATAAGTAGCCTAGCGGCAACTTATTCGCTATATTTAACCGTTATATGAAAGTGAGAACATGAAAAAAATCCCAATAAAGTTAAATGACCTACTTCAATTTTCTAATCCTGAAATTGAAAATTTAAAAATTAGAATGCTAACTACCTATTCTAACACAACAAACCCATTAGATTTTTTCCGTAACAATGATAATGAAGAGTTAATGAATTGGCTATTTTGGAATTATTCTAAAAAAAGCTTTAGGGAAGGAGAAACAGTTATTGGACTCCTTAAGTTAGGTGGTGATAGATGGCTTTTGTTTAATATCAGTAAAGTTACAAAAGACCTGAATAAATTTTCTAGTCCTGGGTATGAATTTGAAATAGTAGAAAAATATCAAAAATATTTTGGGCGTGTTATTGTTGAATATAAAAATAAAGCACAAACACTCATAAGAAGAGCATCAGGAATGCTAGACGATTGTATAGTAGCTCAAATAATCGAAGATAAATATGAAGAGTTTCCAGGTTACGAAAAAGTAAATATCTCATGGGAAGTTATGAATAGAGTTTTGAAAAAAAGCTCTTGGAAAACTGCCCTACAAAACCAGAAAGGTGTATATCTAATAACTGATTCCTTGACTGGGAAAATGTATATTGGGTCAGCATATGGTAAAGATATGCTTTTAGGTCGTTGGGAAGCATATCTTAAAAATGGTCATGGTGGAAATGTTGAACTAAAAGAGTTAGAATTAAAATACATAAAAGAAAATTTCAGATATTCAATATTAGATATTTTCAAATCTACTGTTAAAGATGAATTTATAATAGCAAGAGAAAGTTGGTGGAAAGAAACATTGATGACTAGAATATTTGGATATAACAGAAACTAATCATAGTAATGAATAAGTTACAAAAATCTGTAAAGGCATTAGAGTTGCAAAATATGTTAAAATTAGAGAAAAAAATAGCTAGGAAATATAAATGCCAACAGTATTAAAAGTTAAAGGCTATCGTTTCTTCTTCTTTTCAAGAGAGGAGTTAAGACAACATATTCATATACAAAGCCAAAAAGGTGAGGCTAAATTTTGGCTTGACC
>JALVAU010000327.1 GCA_027011025.1 Campylobacteraceae bacterium
ATCTATAGGGCAAAAAAAGGAGATGTGAGAGTTATAAATCCTTATGAAATTCATGAGATTTATAGTAGTAGTTGGGAGCATATAAACCTTGTCTTGAGTGCTTATTTCGTTCGTTCTATTGCCAAAAACTTTAAAGATATAAATATTGGTTTTAAAACAATTATAAAAGATGAGCAACTTTTGCTTGATATACAAAATCTATATGATAATAATAGTAAAAAAATAGTAAAAATCTTAAGATATATGTTAAAAAATTACTCAAAAGTATCCAGCAAAGAGCCTCTACATGTAGAGAAGTCAAAATTGCAAAAGGCTGTTTTGTACATCTATCAAAATGCAAACAATGAAAGCATAGAACTTGATGAGATTATCTCACATGTAGGACTTTCAAAGTACCATTTTTTAAGAGAGTTTAAAAAAGAGTTTGGTTTAACTCCACATAGATATGTGCAAAATATCAAGATAAACAATGCAAGAAGGATGCTATATCACAATTTCCCGCTCTCACAAATCGCCCAAGAGTGTGGATTTTATGATCAATCCCACTTTATAAAAACATATAAAAAGTTTTTTGGTCACACACCTTCAAAATCAGGAAAATAGCAATAATTTACTATACCAAGTATTAAAATTATCCTATAATTTGCCCATGGATTTACAAAACTATTTAAACTATTTGGTAATTGCATTTTTTACTATCACTAGCCCGGGGGCTGCCATACTTTTGGCTATAAATACTGCCATGAGTCTGGATCTTAGAGCTGTATTTTTCTCAACTATCGGCAATATACTTGGACTATTTATACTCTCAAGCGTAGCAATGTTGGGGGTGGGAGTGTTGCTCAAAACCTCTGCGCTATTTTATACCGCACTTAAAATTATAGGGGCTATATATCTTATATACCTTGGGGTCATGCAAATTCGTAATAAACATATAAGCTTGCATCTTGCAAAAGAGTCAAAACACAGAAATTACAGCATCAAAAAAGTTTTCAAAAGAGGTTTCTTAGTAGCAGTGACAAATCCAAAACCGATACTCTTTTTTAGTGCCATATTTCCACTCTTTATGGATGAAAAGAGAAGCATAACTTTGCAATTTTTCATAATGACGGGAACTTTTATGTTTATCTCGTTTTGCTCACTTATGTTTTACGGTTACATCTCCAAAAGAGCAAAAGCTTGGTTTTTTGATGAGCAAAAACTAAAACTATTCTATAAAATCTCCGGTTCACTGTTTATATTGATGGGGATTGGATTGGCTTTTGTGTAGTTTTTTGAGTATTTAAAATTTCTATAAACCTATCTATGTCATCTTGATTATTATAGTAATGTAGAGAAATACGGATACCTTCACCCCTTTTTGCAACGATAATATCATTTTTTCTTAACTCTTCTACGATATCACTTGCATTTGACATCTCTAAAGATGTGATACCTGATCTTTCATTTTGTTCAAGTGGTGAAATAATCTTGATCCCGTGATTATTTAATTGTTCATGAAGATAGTCAGTTAAATGATGGATTCTTTGGGTGATATTGTCTATACCTATTTTTTGAAGAGTTTCTACTGCACCACCAAGTGCAAGAATATTTGGGAATTGTGGATGTCCTAACTCTAATGCACTTGCGCTGTTAACTAGCTCTAATCTGTCATTTATTAATTCATATGGTTGTTTGGCACTTCGCCAGCCAACTACGGGAAAGTTAGATGAATCATGAAATTTTTTATTGATAAATAAAGTGGCTATACCACATCCCGCATTAATCCATTTGTATCCGGTAAATACCAAAAAATCAATATTGCTAGAGTGTACATTTATAGGAAATGCTCCGGCAGATTGACTCGCATCCACTACTAAATGAATCCGGGAATTTTTACAAAGAGTTCCTAGTTCCTCTAGGTTT
>JALVAU010000328.1 GCA_027011025.1 Campylobacteraceae bacterium
TCGCATATATTCCATCCTTGTTTTTTCGTATAATAACATTGATTTCCTGAAAAGATGAATATAATAGTGGCTAGCCTTGCAATGTTTTGCGCAAGGCTAGTTTTTTAATGAAGTTTAAAACTTATAGTCTACATATAGTCTATAGTTTGTCACATCTCCCGTATCAAAAGCTACATTTTCGTAGTGAACTTTGACTGCCAAGCCTTTTAAGCTACCCAAAAATGCATATCTAGCTACAAAATCATAGGCATCTAAATCGCTTCCACCGTTTAAGGTAGCATTTGAGCCATCCATGTATCTTGTGTATCTGCCTAACATCATCAAGTTTTTCATACCCTGTTTTTTGAAGTTATATTTTAGGTTTACAGACATAGCATCAACATCTTTTTGATAGCTCTCTAATCCTATAATATCTCCTGCGTATGCCCAGTTTGACGAAATTCCAACACCTGAGAGCATACCTTTGTCATTGTCACCTATCACATATCCTAAGCTAGCAGCTAAACCTTGATATTTTGTTGCCAATTTAAAACCTAGTAAATCACCGCTTTTACTGTTATCTTTATCAACATTGCTTGAGCCGTATTGCAAACCTGCTAGTAAACCAACTCCACTTAATTTGAATTTATACTCAGCTTGAGCAAGCCCTACTGTTATATCGCCTTGAGCAGCACCATTTTTTGCTATAGTAGCATTTTTTACCACTAAATACTGACCTGTTAATTTCAAACCTTTTATACTTTTATTTTGAACTAAAATAGTCCAAAGATCATCCATCTTGTATTTATATTTCGCACCATACATAAAGATATTTTTACTAAAAGTACCTACTCCTTGATCAGTTGATGTTAAAAAGTTTGTTCTTGTTAGATACTTATTTATATATCCTGCAAATATTCTGGTTTTCGGCAATGCTTTTATATCAGCAGTATAACCCTGAAAAGATTCGTGGATTATCCTTGAACCGTTTCCCGCTAGAAGTGGAGTTTTTATAAACTGTCTTCCGGCTTTTATGGAACTTTTTTTGAACTGGTATTTTAAATACGCCTCTTCAAGTACCGCTCCTGGTCCATATAAATCAGCTTTATAAAAAGCTTTTTCTTGTGCACCTGCCCAAGGAGATGCGCTTCCTTGTGCTCTTAATCCAATACTAAATCCATAAAAAGGAGCAGTTACATAGTGCAACATTGCACCAAGACTCACTATACTCTCTTCTCCTCCTGCTGCTTTATCCACATCATAAACAACTGCCTTAAATGCCCCATCAAACTTACCATTTTTTAAAGCTTGTGTAAGTGAATCTGCAGAATATACATTTGCACTTAAAGTTGCCAATGCTAATACACTTAAACCTAAATTTTTCATTTTCATTGTCTTTTCCTTTATGCTTTTTCAATTTTTACCGGTATCGCATGTCTAACATTTGAACCACATACAAAATCTGTTACCAATGCAATTTTTCTACTTGGGTCTTTTAATCCTATCTTGTTATAGTACACACCCGTTCTTCTTGAAATCTTACCTTTGGTCACTTTTCCATTTATCTCGATATCCACTGCTCCTTCAGCCCTTCTTCCGTCACCTTGTTCAACTCCAATAGTATCAGGATGTACTCCATGTCTAAATCTGAGGTATCCCTCAGTATTTCCATCATGAGAAGATACTTTGACATAATCACCATTTTTTAATCCAAATTTTTCAGCAGTTTTTGGATTGATATCAACATAAGTTGTGTATTTGATCTCTTTCATGATATGACTTGAAGTGTTTGGGGTAGCCAAAACATTTGATTTATAAGCAAATGCAACCAATGGAAATTGCTCTTTTGGATATAGCTTTTCAAATGTCTCTCCACCTACAACTCTTTGTTTATAATACTTCACAGTACCACTTCTTCTTTTTCCTGTCATAGAGTTCTTAGACATAGCTACTGTTTCGTTATATATTTGGATAGGTTTTTTATATCTATGAGACAAAAATTCACC
The DNA here is from genome assembly GCA_027011025.1 of Campylobacteraceae bacterium. GTDB lineage: Bacteria > Campylobacterota > Campylobacteria > Campylobacterales > Sulfurospirillaceae > JAADIZ01. The sequence goes on from JALVAU010000328.1 coordinate 1,986, forward strand.
TTGATAACTGTGCTCTATATCTTGATATCTTCCACCTCTTGCCATAACATAAGCGGTTTTTCTCCAATTGTCACCACATATTTTCTTGAGTGATGGCACATACTCTTCTATACCGCTTAGTTTGATATCTTCATCACTTGCATCTGGAACTGGCTTTGCATCCATCGCTATATTTTCAAAAGCTCTTAGATAGAAATCTTCGGGTTTATTAAATGGATACCATTTTCCATCTTGTCCTTTTATCGCTTTTTCGCCAAAGCCTGGAAGTCCAAGTTTTTTGCCAAGAGCTATGATGAAGCTAATCATCTCTATAGGCTCTCCATTTTTAAATGTTGCCTGCCTAGGCTTAACAACAGGAAATCTTAGAGTATTCACTTTTGTTTGAAACCCTGCCCAAGCATGCACGACTCCCCATGTTTCATAAAGAACAGAATCAGGGATGATATAATCAGCATATTTTGATGATTCATTTATAAAAGGGTCAACTGCTATGAAAAGTGGAATTGATTTTTTAGGATCACTTATGAGCTCTTTTATATGATTTTCTCCACCGGCTGTTCCATACATAAAGTTAGAATTAAATGTAAGCAATACATCCAATTTATATGGATATCCTTTTGCACTGTTAGTGATTATTTCACTTTCAAGAGCATTCGTGAATGGATACCAAGTATCTTTTGCAGGATAAGGATTTATGCCTTTTGCTTTTTTCTCTTTGAACTCATTTGTCTTTTCATAAGCCATTCTTGTTTTATCTATTCTGGTGTGTTTTACTTTGCTCTTACCTTTGTAGCCAAAAAGATTATATCTTTTACCTACAAAGTCTTTATAAGCTCCACCACCGGGACTCATACCGCCTTTATAGTTAAGATTTCCAACCATAGCTCCCAACATCATCACAGCATAAGTAGTATAAAATCCTGTCGAGTGCATAGTTCCACCGTGACAATCCACACTTGCTTTTCTACCATGACTCGTAAACTCTTTTGCCACCTCTTGCATCTTCTCTACACTCACGCCACACTCTCTAGAATAATCTTCAAGAGTCAATTCATTTACATTTGTTGACAACTCATGAAAAGCTGTTTGAACACTGTAAGTTTTACCCTTATATTCAACACTACCTTTAAAGTCAAGAACTGCTTGAATCACATCATTTGAAGATTTTAGAGTATTGTCAACCGCATCTAAAACAAGCGGAGTTTTTCCATCTTTTAGTATCTTGCCAAAACCCTCTTTATCTTGAATGATAAGATGAGTGGAATTTGTCCAAGAAGCATCTTTTAGAGCTTTCATACCTTTTACTGAGGGGATACTTAGATACTTTTCATTATATAACTTGTTATTTATAATAACTCTCAAAACTCCCATCACAAATGCAAGGTCGGTTCCGGGAATTATCGGTATCCAGTGACTTCTTCCACCAACTGCTATAGTATCGCTGTTTCCTTGCATAGGAGAGACGATAGTATAATCTATATTTTTCTCACTTCTAGCACGAGCCAAAAGTTTGCCTTGTCTTTTAAATGGATTGCCGGCTTGTCCCGGAGGTGTACCTATACTCAAAAGGTACTCTGTATTTTCAAAATCCGGTTTTAAGTGAGGATATTTTTTAAAGTTACCAAGATATGCCGCTTCTCCCGCTCTCATAGACAATCCACAGATGGAAGTGTGCCCTACAAAGTTACTTGTTCCAAATGACTTTAAAAATCTATGAACAACAGTCTTAAATCTACCCTCATGTGTAGTTGCAATCAGACTAAGACCATTTGACTTTGGTCCAAAAATCGGCTCTTTTGGATTGATAGGAGTTTTTGTATCTCTGACATCCTTTAAGCCTTTGACATTTCCCTCACCAAAGAGATTTCCACCTTCTACGATTTCATCAATCAGTTGGTCAATATCTATCTCTTTCCACCTGTTTTCACCTCTTTTTCCAACTCTTTTTAGAGGTTTCAAGACTCTGTTTTCTGCATCCGCCTTATCAAATATAACATTTCCTCTCGCACACACATTTGATCTGTATGTCTCAAATTTTCCATTTTGTGAAAGCAGCTTATAACTCTCTTTAATAGAAGTATTGTATGGAAGCCAAGGATCGGTTGAGAGAAGATTGTAAGGATTTCCCAAAACTCTAAGCACTTTATCTGTTTTTTTATCTATCTTTACTCTAACACCACATTGCGTTGTACAACCTATGCATGTAGTAGCGCAAACTTTAAAGTTTTCATCGGGTACAAATTTGTCATTTAAAAAACTAAATTCTGCATTAGGAGAATTAAAATATATACTGTCTTGTGCTAATTCACCTTTATTGCTCTGTTTTACAACAGCACCCAGTGTCTCTTTGTAACCTGCCACAGAAGCAACAGCTGCGGCCGCTCCGGCTCCTAGTAAAAATTTTCTTCTACTACTTTGCATTTTCTACTCCTTCATAACAATCTTCCATCTCTTCATCCCAAGGAAATATCAATAAGACCGCACAAACAAGAGCAAATAAAATACCCCAGTTTGATAGGACTGAAACGATACTATCTTGTCCAAAAGCAGGTGGCGTATAATTTAAGTAACCAGGAGTAGTTCTAGGAATTGTCTCTCCTCCGATAACTGTATTCCATCTAAATATCCAAACACCAACTGCCGTTACAATTCCACCAAAATAGACCACAACAGGTATATTTCTTAGTTTTGTAAAGCCTATGACAAGCGGAATAAAAAGACAAAGCACATAATCAATCCAAAAAGTATCTGCAAAATGAAGAGTGAAATAGCTATATAGTGCATATTTTTCACCATTGCCAAATGTCAATGAAAATGTAAGCCACAAAAATCTCATAACAAGGTCTGAAACGATAAACCAAGATAACAATCTCGCAAGAGTTGCAACCATATCTCTATCTACCTTTTTTCTACTAGATAAAAATCTCTGAAATAGTGGAATCAATATAATCAAAAGTCCTGTTCCAGAAACCATAGCTGAAGCTAAAAATATGATAGGCATCAACGGAGTATGATACATCACATTTGCATGAACCGCACCCATAATATAGCCCGTATATCCATGAACAGCAAGTGCCAAAGGTATCCCTATAGCTCCTAAGATATAACCTTTTTTATGATCTTTCTCAAGCGCTTCTTTACTTACATCCATATTTCCAAATGTAAATAGTTTTGATAGTAATCCACCTTTTTTTGCCTGCTTGACAAAATACGGTCTATAGAGAGCTTGTGCCTCAAAAAAGATGAGTATCGGATATGCCATCAACAGCAAAACGCCCCACTTCATAGGAGATGTTGGAAAATTTTCCCATCCATACATAAAAAAGTTCAAAACTCTTCCGGGTTGCCTTAAATCATCTATAAGATTCAGTGGAGCAGCTACGAGCAGAACAAATGCCATAAGCAAAGACACACCCGCTATCGGCTTGTATTTTTCCCAGCCAAATACATGTGCAAAACTAGATATGATAAATGCCGCGGCCGAACTTCCTGTAAACCAAAAATAGTTTGGTATATCTATTCCCCAAGGTTTTGCTATAGTTATAGTTGAAATTATTGTATTTACGCTATCCATTACTTTGTGCCTCCTCTCTAGTTTTCATCCACTCTCTTTGAAATCCCTCTTCGGCTTTTACAATATCATCTAAACTCTGAGTTGTGCTGAAGAGTTCTTCTACTTTTGAATCTAAGTTAATATAAAATACTTGAGGTTTTGTACCTTCTGCCTCTTTTAAAACAGTTGTTGAAAAATTGCTTAGAAGTTTGTAAACATCAGAATTTTTATCGTTTATATCCCCAAATACTCTAGCTCCTCCTATGCAGGTTTCAACACAACCCGGCAAGAGTCCTTTATCTACTCTTTGTGCACAGAAGTTACACTTATCTGCTGTTTTTGTTCTTTTGTTGAAGTATCTTTTATCATAAGGGCAGGCATTTATACAGTATCCGCATCCCCAGCATACGGTGTTATCTACTACTACTATGCCATCTTCTCTTTTGAAAGTAGCTCCAGTTGGGCATACAGGAACACATGCCGGATTTTCGCAATGATTGCAAAGTTGAGGTAAAAATGCCTTTCTTACATCGGGAAATTCACCTATTTCAGTCTCTGTCACAAATGTTCTAAACTGATCATCTGGGACTTCATTTTCTACTTTACAAACAGATGTACAAGCTTGGCAACCTATACACTTTCTAAGATCCAATACCATAACAAAATGCTTTCCCACTTGTCCTATATATTTAGGATTTTTAGCATCTCGTCCAGGATTTTTCATAGAAAAAGCATTTGCCTGCGAAGTTGCAAGCATCGCAAAGGCTGTTGTAGATAAGCCTTTTTTCAGAAAATCTCTTCTGGAATTTTTCTCTTCCATCTTTTCTCCTTTTTAAAATTTTCATAATCATAACGATAAAAAGGGGGAAAGTTGGGGGAGTAGCAGAAAGGGGAAATGCTTAGCTAATTTTTTTATCAAATATTATCTTAAAAATTGCTCCATTGTCATAATTACCAACAATAATTTTGCCGGCATTGTTTTTTTCTACTATTATTTTTGTCATGTACAATCCTATGCCTGTTCCACTTGTAGCATGCTTGGTGCTGAAGTATGGCTCGAAGATTTTTTCTATTGGTTCTGTTTTGATACCTCCTGCATTGTCTCTGACTTCTATAATATGGCTTTCTTCATCACTATATGCTACTATATTTATATGTGCATCTTTAACTTTTCGCTGTGCCAAAATATCTTTTGCATTACTTAGTAGATTTAGGAGCGCCTGGGTTATTTCATTTGGGTATACAAAAATATCAAAATCATCTTTTATATCTATATTTAGGTTTATATTGTTATTCTTCAAAGATGCATTCATCAGTTTTTCTACTTTTCCAAAAGGAATTGAGACTTTCAAAAGCTCTTTTTGTTTACCTGAGG
>JALVAU010000329.1 GCA_027011025.1 Campylobacteraceae bacterium
GTTCTAATGGTTTAATCTCTTGGGTTATTGTTTTGGCAATCTGTAGATGGTTTGTTAAAATATTTTCTAATGTATAGGTGTCAAACTTTTTATTGAGTTTAAGTTCTAAAAATTCTCTAAAACTTAACCCTTTAACACGATATAAAACAGCTCTACGGCTTAAATCTGCCTTTTTATGCTCTAAGATAATCGCACTGCTTCCACTAAAGATAACTTGAATATCTAAAAAATCATAAATCTCTTTTAGCTCTATCTCAAAATTTTTATATTTGTGTATCTCATCAATCACTAAAACCTTACCACCAAGATTACTAAACTCTTCAGCAATATCAAAAAGCGTCACACCATTAGCAATAATACTATCGACACTAAAGTAGAGCTTTTTGCTATCATCTATATCTAACTCATTGAGGTATTGAAGTAAAAAAGTGGTCTTCCCAACCCCTCTAGCTCCAACAATGCCTATAAGGCTTTCATTAAAATCAACTTCTTTAAAAAAGTATCTTTTGTAGTGAATATTGAGAATTTTTTTATGAATGTATTGATATTTTTTGAAAAGTTTTTCAAGCATTTTTTACCTTTTGTGTAGTCTAAACAACAAAATTATATATTAATGTTGTTTATAATAAGATAAATCTTCTCTTTTCACTCAACTTTATGAGGTTATATATTTTCCTAAAAATTCCTCTTTTTCCTCAAAATTTACACCAAATTTCCATTAAAAACCCATAAATAGTGTTTTTTAATGGAAAATTGTGTTAGCTAGTAATAATTTTCTTTGGATAGACTTTTAAAAAGTTAATATGAAAGGGGAAAAATGAAAACAGACAAAATTGTCAAAGCAATTAGAGAACAACAGATAGAGTGTTCTAAGTATGCTTATATAAAGGTTTTAAGCGAAGAGGAGATAGAAAAACTTTTATTGGAGGGGAACTATTTTTATTGTGAAGAAAACTTAAACATAATATAGCTTTTATAACACGAACTGATACCATTAGTACAGAAAGTTTTGCTATAAATATTGGTCTTTAAATCAAAAATATTTTATGTTAGAGAGGCAAGATAAGAAGTTTGTTTGTCGGGGTGTTTTGAAAAGTAGGGTGTTGTCCCTGACAACACTCTAAAATGCTTATGAACGAGACCCTCTTATTTAGAAAGAAGTTAAAGCTTGTCAGAAAGAGGAGCTTGAAAAGGAAAGAAGAATATGAAAAATATTTGGAAATTGATTAAATTGGCATTTCAAGTAATTTGGCAATTTTTAATGTGGTTAAGTATGGCTTATTGGATTATACTGGGTATAGTTTTTCTCATTATGGGTGTCATGTATTTATGGTTAGAGATTTCTCCACCTAAAGGTGAAACTGTTCAATTGAGTATAGTGAAAAACGATACAAATAAAAAAGAGACTTTTAGAGCATTGGAGTTTCTTAATCGTTCTCTCAATCAAAGTATCTTTATACTTAAAGGTCATGAATCTGTTTTTAATACAATTGGAAATGATATAAATTTAACCAATACAGAAACCGAACTTATGGAACTAGATGAGAATAAAACAACCTACGAGATGGTCGTCTTTGAAGGAGAGTTAAACGCTTCTATTGAAAGTTTTCATAATGTGTGGATAGTGCAATATGAAGAGGACAATCTTAGCAGTATGCGACTATTGATGCATGATAGCAACACTACTTTTCCTATAACCATTCGTATAGAAAACTCTAGCAATTGGGCTGATATAGAGACTAAATGTTATGGCAATGTTTCAAAAACTTGGAAGTTTGAAAATGTAGAGTATATTACTTTTGAAGAATAAAGGAAAAAAATGTTTAAAATAGATATAGACCAAGACACACACCTAGAGTTAATCCACCCCTCTCATGCCAAAGATATTTTCAGT
>JALVAU010000330.1 GCA_027011025.1 Campylobacteraceae bacterium
AGATAATATATCATTATGAAAAATCAGATGACAAATATAATTCTTTGTGGTGGAAGTGGAACACGTCTTTGGCCCATTAGCCGTACTCTTATGCCTAAACAGTTTGTAAAGCTTTTTAATGAGCGTTCACTCTTTCAACTCACACTAGAGAGAAATAGCCATTTTTGTAATAGGACTCTTATTGTTTCTAATACTGAGCAGTATTTTTTGGCACTTGACCAATTTCAAGAGGAGAGTGTGAAACTAGGAACCGATGGCTTTAGCCTCGCTTTGTTAGGGGCTGAAGCCTCCGACTCCGACAGTTCCAAATTTCTACTTGAACCCATTGGGCGAAATACAGCTCCTGCTATCGCTTTAGCCTGTATGGCACTTGATGAGAATGAGATAGTACTTGTCACCCCCTCTGACCATCTAATCAAAGATGAAAAAGCTTATGCAGAGGCACTAAAAAAAGCCCAACTCTTAGCAGAGCAAAATAGTCTAGTCACCTTTGGCATCACCCCACTCTCTCCTGAGATAGGGTTTGGATATATCGAGGCTGATGGATTGGATGTCAAAGCGTTTCATGAAAAACCAAACTTACAAAAAGCCAAAGAGTATCTTGATGCAGGTAACTACTACTGGAACTCTGGAATGTTCTGTTTTAAAGCAGGTGTTTTTTTAGAGGAGCTTAAAACCCATGCCCCAAATATCTATGAGGCTTCTCTTGTAGCCTACAACAACGCTCACCATGAGACCCCAATTAGAATCAAAGAGCAAGAGATGGCAAATATCCCTGAAGATAGTATCGACTATGCTGTAATGGAGAGAAGCACCAAAGTCAAAGTGATTCCCTCAGATATAGACTGGTCAGATTTAGGAAGTTTTGATGCCCTACATGAGGAGTTGCCAAAAGATAAAAATGGAAATACCCTAAACAGCAAACATATCTCTATTGATAGTAGAAACAACTTTATCTATGGAAAAGATAGATACATCGCTACAGTTGATGTAGAGGATTTGATTGTTGTGGATACAGGTGATGCTCTCTTGGTCTCCAAAAAGGGAAGCTCACAAAAAGTAAAATCTGTAGTAAATGAGATAAAAAAAACCACCCAACTGCACAACGTTCACCTAACAGCACACCGTCCTTGGGGGACATACACCGTTCTTGAAGATAGAGAACGCTACAAGATAAAGACCATTGTAGTAAAACCAAACCATCGACTCTCCTTGCAGAAACATTTTCATCGTAATGAGCATTGGATAGTGGTAAGTGGAACAGCCACTGTCACAGTAGGTGAAAATAAGTATCTGGTTCGACCAAATGAGTCTACCTATATCAAAATGGGTGAGGTTCATAGGCTTGAAAATGAGGGTAAAATCCCTGTCGTTCTTATAGAGGCACAAGTGGGTGAGTATACTGGTGAAGATGATATTATTCGCATAGAAGATGATTTTCAACGATGAGACACAATATACTATTGGCATTTAGTTTTGCTAAACGAGATTTCAAAGAGAGATATGTGGGAACTGGTCTAGGGCAACTTTGGTACATCCTCTCTCCTGTTATTACTATCTTTATCTACACTGTTGTCTTTTCTGATTTTATGAAGATGAAGCTAGACATTGTAGATAACTCCTATGCCTACAGTATCCACCTTGTTCCTGCTCTTTTGGCATGGACTACCTTTTCTACTATTTTGATGCGACTAAACAGCTCTTTTCTTGACAAAGCACACATGATAAAGAAGATAAATGTACCCATGTACACCTTTCAACTAGCCATTGTACTAACAGAGCTATTTATGTTTACTATCTCTATGCTTTTAGGTGTTGGATTTTTAGTTTTAGTAGACCAACCTGTTACACTCACTTTTTTATGGCTAATCCCACTCATGATACTCCAATCGCT
>JALVAU010000331.1 GCA_027011025.1 Campylobacteraceae bacterium
GATGCAAAAGAGAGGATAGGATTAAAGTTTTTTCAAGAAGCTTTGAGGGAGGGTATATATATAAGACCGCTAGGTAATATCATCTACTTTATGCCACCTTATGTTATAACAGATGATGAGATAAGAAAGATGGTTAAAGTGGTAGAAAAACTACTACATGTAGTGTAGAATTTTACAGCTATTTTCTAGTATAGCGATCATCTTGGCTATTTGCTGTAAATCTCTATCATACATGTATATTCCATAGCCTTTTATGACCATTATGTTTGTTGAGTTTTTTTTCATATAGTTGTATATCTCTATTCCTGCTCTTTCATACCAATCATCAAACTGTTTTGGATTATAAATGGGAATTTCTCCGATAATTTTAGAGCCAAAATAGTCAAGTGGTTTTATCACATCGTGCGCTATACTATAAGATGTTGAAAAAGGTGGCATGACATAGGCTATATACTTTGCTTCACTTATATTTTTGTATATATTTAGATGTATATTGGCATCTAGGCTAGCTTCATTCCATCTATAATCTTTTTTTGTATATAACTTTATAAAATCACTCTCTTGTAGATTGTCAAATATAGCATCTCTTTTATTGATAATAAATTGGTCTTTTTCTATTTTTGATGAGATAGAGCCATGAAATATTCCAAAAAAATTCTTTCTAAACATTGAGAGAGCTATATTTTTCATCTCCTGTTTTAGAAATTTGTTCAAAATTTATCCTTTGTTTATCCATTGTTTGGTATTATTGATGTAGTAATTATATCCAAAACAGTTAAAGGCTAATATAAAGTGAAAATTCCACATACTCCCGTTTTACTAGAAGAGGTTAAGGAGATATTTAAAGATACAAAAGAGGGCTATATAATAGACTGTACCGTTGGCTATGGTGGTCATAGTGAAGCACTTTTGAAACAGAACCCAAAAGTTAAACTCATATGTTGTGATCAAGATAGAGTTGCTATCGATTTTAGCAAGAAGAGGTTAAAAAAATATAGTCATAGAGTGATATTTGAAAATGATAAGTTTTCAAATATCATCTCTAAATACAAAGATTTTCCATTAAGAGGAGTTTTGGCTGATATAGGTGTATCTTCACTTCAATTAGATGATGAGAGTCGTGGTTTTGGATTTAAAAGTAGTGTCCTTGATATGAGGATGGATAAAAGTAACACTTTGAGCGCTTATGAAGTTGTAAATAGTTATTCTCTAAGTGAATTAGAGAACATCTTAAGAGATTATGGAGAGGTGAGAGAGTATAGAAGAGCAGCAAAGATCATAATAGAAGCTAGAAAAAAAGCAGAGATAAAGAGTTCACAACAGTTGACAGATATATTCAAAAAATTTCCATCTAAAAAAGGGATAAATCCGGCAACTTTGATTTTTCAGGCCATAAGAATAGAGGTAAATGACGAGTTAGGGGAGTTGGCTCTACTATTAAAAGCACTAGAAGATGCAAATCTGCATGATTGCATAGTATCTATCATCTCTTTTCACTCCTTAGAGGATAGAATTGTAAAGAGGGTTTTTAAAGAGTTTGCAAAGAGTTGCAACTGTCCTAGCGGTATTATGAGGTGTGAGTGTGGAAATAACCACTCTTTAGGAAAGATTTTGACAAAGAAACCAATCGAGCCTACAAAAAAAGAGATAGAGTCAAATCCAAGAAGTAGAAGTTCAAAAATGAGGGTGTTTTATCTGAAATGAGTAAAAAAATCAAAAAAACCATAAAAGATAAAGATGGTAAAAAACAACTTTTAGACAAGATAGATGAAGAGATAAACGCAGAGAAAAATCTTGATTTTAGGCTTTTGGTCACTGTATATCTTAGTATAATAGTTGGTTTGCTGATAATTTTACCAAAAATATATATCAAAAATGAGATTTATTATAT
>JALVAU010000332.1 GCA_027011025.1 Campylobacteraceae bacterium
GAAAAACCTGTCTCATCAGCTCCTTTTATATATCTATAATCCTCACTATCAAGATAGACAGTATTGTCGATATATACACCATTTTCAAAACCAGACTTAAACAAAAGTTTTGGCTCAGTAGATAACACTATTGATGGATCAAATGCTTCGGCAGATGAAATAAATCTCTCATTTTTTATCAAATCCATAAAAGTTTTTTGTGTCTCCAAGGAAGAATCCAATCTTATCGTAGTCATTGTTCCGTCCTCATTTTCCCAGTTTTCATGCCAAGGACTAATCGCAGAAAATTTTATATAAGGATTATCTAAAATCGTTTGAAATGCATCTTCTAGCCACATACTTTTGTTGCCATCTTGATGATAATCTGTCACTCCAAACTCCAAAAGTGCAACAGGTTTTGTACTATTGATCTCTCTATATGAATCTATATAATTTTTAAGTTGAGTGGAAAATTCTAAGCCCTCCCACTCTTCATCTAGTGTTTGAGCTCCATAAAGGCTAAAACCTATCCAGTCTATATAATTATCACCCGGATAGTAGTATTTGGGTTGATTCCATTCTGCATCTGGAAATGAACTATAATTAAAATGATAAAACCATGTAATATGATTAACCTTTTCTTTTCTAAAGATATCAATGATGTGTCTATAGGCATCTCTATATCTTTCTGGACCATCCGGATAATCTGGATCGCCATATCCGTCTGTTTTACCTGCTCCATTAAATACTCCGCTATATCCAAACCAATCTCCATTTGCCTCAACTGCAAAATCTATAAGCAATGGTATATTATCCTCTTTTGCATCTTTTGCCCACTCTGTTAATTCTGTATCAAAATCACCATCTATAATTTTTTGTAAAGAGAAATAGTCTTCAGCAACCCCTTGAGTCTCATCACTTCTAGGCATCAATCTGACGAAAGGGATGGTCTTGGCATCATGAATTGCATGAATATGTTCTTTTGGATATTTTATGCCGTTAAACCAATTTTGAGAAAAATATGCCCATACTATTTTTTTGCCAAAAATTGTTTCAAAATCCCTGATTTTTTGGCTTGTTACTTGATCTTCAGATCCTCCAAAATCAGGAAATGCACCAAAATAGATCTTATTGTCATCAGGAGGAAGAAGTTTTATCTCTTCTGTTCCTGTTTGAAAAGAGTTGCCCTCACCACTGCTACCACCTCCACATCCAACTAAAAATAGTGAGATTAGCATAAAAATTAATAGCTTCACCTTATTCCTTTTCCTTCATATGTATCGGTTAAAGTAAAAAACAAATGACCTTATGGCTCTTTGCTTACTTCTTTTATAACCCTACTATTTTAATCAGTTTAGCCTTAAATATTCGACAGCTTATTGTTCTATTTAAATATTTTGCTATCATTATTACTCCACCGACTAAATACACCAATTTTTGAAAAATAGAGACTTGGGTTTGATGTGAACAAAAAAATTTGCAGGACTTTGCCCTTGCTAATTCAAGAATTTTTCTGTTTGCAGATTGCCAAGTATCTGTTTTCCCTTTGGGTGCTTTAGTTTTGCCTATATACTTCGTTAGATTTATTTGACTTAGCTACGGCTAAGCCTTCATAAATCTGCCTCGTCTATGAACAAAACTAAAACATCAAAAGTTGATGTATTTAGTCGGTGGAGTAATAATCTTTGAAATAGCATATCTTCTAAACTTCTACTTGAATCTACTAATAATATATAAACTTTTGTATCATCAATTTTATAAATAATTCTTCATGTTTTAATGTAGCAATTTATTGCGATTCAAGCACAACGGTCGCGCTGAGCACCCCTTAAGTTTAGTTTCAGGAAATCCCGCAGGGTTTTCTGGAAATAAGCTTAAGGGTGTGACTCTAATGGCACTTACTTAAGCA
>JALVAU010000333.1 GCA_027011025.1 Campylobacteraceae bacterium
TAGGGTTAAATCTTTTGAGTATATTAATGATTTAGTTTTCATTTTACTCATCCTTTAAAAGACCGTATAAGAGTATATCGAAGTATTGTCCATCTTTGAAAATAGCCTCTTTTTTTGTTCCTTCATACCTCATGCCTAGTTTTTGAGCTACCTTTTGCATGGCTATATTTTTTTCATGGGTTCCGATATACACTCTATGTAGATTTAGTGTGTCAAAAGCATAAGAGATGATGAGCCTATAGCATTCGGTTGCATATGATTTCCCCCAAGCACTCTTTTCACCAATGATAATGGATATATCAGCATTTGAGTTTATAAAGTCTATATTTTGCAGGGCAATGTTGCCTATATGTAAAGATGTCTCTTTTTCCATAATTGCAAATACTATAGAATAAGAGTTGTTTTTTAAAGAGTCTATGTATGCTAAAGTTTTCTCTTTAGTGTTTGGCATGGTACAATGTCTGTTGTATTTACAAACTTCTTTGTCATTGAACCAAGATACATATGCGTCGCTTAAGTGTTTTTGGCTTAAAGGCTCTAGTGCTAGTCTGTCTGTTTCTAAAAAACTGTTTATCACTTTTTATCCTTAGAGAGCAAAAATTCTGCCATCTCAAAATCAAATAGATTGTCTATATCTATAGATCTGCTTGCTGGCATGATGTATGGGTATGTTTTGTCGCTATAGTACTTTTTATCTCTTAGCAAATCCATGCTAAAAACATATATTGCACCATTTGGAAGGTAGCTTTTTTCCTCCTCTTGTCTGTTTGCTAGTCTGTCACCCTCTGGTAAAATTGAGCGTAAAACCCCATTTTTATCAACTGTTTTATACCATTGAACAGGATGAGGAGCCTCATAAAAAGATATAACGGAATCAGCCTCTTTTTTTTCATATATCTCTATAGCTCTATCTATATCTTCAGTGGTTCTTAGCGGACATGTTGGCAGTAGAGCAACTACTGAGGTGTAATTTTTATTTTGCTCTTTGTTGATTCTATCTACGGTGTATATGTAGGTATCAACTATCAATGAGTTATCGCTTGCAAGCTCTTTAGGTCTTAAAAATGGTATTTCTATGCCATATTTTTTACAAGTTTCTGTGATTGCTTCATCATCTGTTGAGAGAACTACTTGAGTTATTTTTTTTGATTTTAGTGCTGCTTCGATAGTATAAGCTATGAGTGGCTTGCCACATAAATCTTTTATATTTTTACCGGGGAGTCCTTTTGAGCCTCCTCTTGCAGGAATTATTGCCAGCACTCTATCTCCTTTACCATCCTCATATCTTCGATTCCCTCATAAACTGTAGGGATGGTTCTTTTATTTTGTAATACCGCACTTATCATATCGAGTGCGTATGCGTTTAATATCGACTCAGTCGCTATTTTATTTAGGATTGACACACCTTTAAACTGCTTTGATGGTACGGTTTTATATATAGTAAGTCTGTATCCTAGCTCGTCAAAAACTATTTTTTTATCCTTTGTGAAAAAAACCAAATCAAAATTTAGGTAGATGGTATCTAGCGTATTGATGATTACTTCAGCCTCTAAATACTTTAGTAAAGTGGTTTTTTGTGATACAAAGAGTATTTTGGGTTTGGATTCAAATATATAATTTAGTATATTTATCACATGTACGCCATTGTGTTTCATAGTGCCAAAGATGTTTGCCTCTATTTTTTCTATATTCCCATATTTGTTTGTTCTTAAATCATCTAGTATCTTTGAGTATGTTTTATCAAATCTTCTTATGTAGTTTATGTAGATTTTATCTAAAAAGCTTTTATTAAAACTGAGTAGTTTTTCTATCTCATCTTCGTTTGAAACAGCAGGTTTTTCTAAGATAATTTTACCTTTATAGCTGTTTGCATACAGATACTC
>JALVAU010000334.1 GCA_027011025.1 Campylobacteraceae bacterium
CTTGTGTGCACCGGCCCTTAGTTTTGCTTCAGGCAAATCACTTATGACTATTGTTACTTCACCAAATCCTCAGACTCAGCTGATGTCTATGGTATTGTCTGTAAAATCTATGATGAAAGGCGCTAAAGTCGATATCTTACTATGTGGCCCCGCAGGCGATATAGCAACAAAAGGCTCTAAAGAGATAAGATTAAAGCCTAAAAATATGTCTGCTCAAATGCTTTTGAAAAAGATGATAAAAAAAGGAGTTAGTGTAAAAGTATGTCCTCTCTATCTTCCAAATAAAGGCAAAACAAAAGCTGACCTCATCAAGGGTGTAAGTGTAGCAAATCCGGGAAAAATGGCTGCTATGATTTTAGAAGAGAACAGAAAAATACTCACATATTAAAATAGAGAGGCTATTGCCCTCTATTTTTTCTACTCTACCTTATTATGGTTTGATACTTAACATCTCCTTTTTAAATATCTTTAAAAGTTCTCTGTATCTTTAAAAACTCGTCTAAATTATCAAAAAATATATCGATTAGTCTAGGGTCAAAATGCTCTCCTCTCTCTTGTTTAAATAGTTTAAATATTCTATCATTATCCCATGCTTTCTTATAAACTCTATCACTACCTAGAGCATCAAAAACATCTGCAAGGGCTGTAATTCTCCCGTATATATGGATTTCTTCGCCTGACAAACCTCTAGGATATCCGCTACCATTCCACTTTTCATGATGTTCATAAGCAATTATAGAAGCTGTTTTTAGAAGTGGTCTTTGTGACTTGTTTAACATCTCATACCCTAAAAAAGCATGAGTATCCATAATCTTTCTCTCCTCATCATTAAATCTTCCCGGTTTATTTAATACAGCATCGGGGATTGCTACTTTTCCTATATCATGCATAGGGCTAGCCTGCTTTAGCATCTGAGATTCTTCCTCACTTAAACCGTAATGCAAAGCCAATATCTTGCTATACTCAGCCACTCTTTTTACATGATTTCCCGTCTCTTTGCTTCTATACTCGGCAATAGTTCCCATTGTAAAGATAACCTCTTTTTGTGTTAACTCTATCTCTGTATTTAACTCTTTTATCTGCCTTAGCCCATCTTCAACCTTCTGTTCTATTTCATTTACAGAGAGGCCAACATTTTTCAGAACTTTCAAACCAAAAAATACAACAAATATAATCACAAAAGCTGTTATAAATATCAAAATAAAAAAGAGTTTGTTAGTGATTTTCATACTCATATCTTCAATTATTTGTGATATATTTGTTGCTAACTTCTTATTTTTTTGCAAAACACCGTTAATTCGCTTTTGTAATACTGCTTTATCATTTTTTAACTTCTGCATTTCTATAGAGATATGACCAATCTTTTTTGCAAGCCCCTTATAGTTTTCCAAGTCTTTAATTAGTGCTTTATCAATAAATTCCCCCATTGTATCAGAAATTGAATCTATCCATCGTTTTAATGACTCTTCTGTTTTATGCTGATATAGCGTCTCTTTACTATAGTACTGAGCCAATCCAAAGTAGTGAATGGCTTGAAAATTCTCTTTTGATAATATCTTTTTATATAGGGTTGAACGCTTGATTTTTTCTTTTGGGTATATATCATCAAATCTCTTTTTTAAATCTAAATTTTTCTCTTGCATTTTGTACATCTTTGAAAAAGCCTCTTCAATTTCTTGCTCATCTATAAAAATTTTTTTTAATTTTTTTGATATCTTCTCCTTATCTGCTTTAACTTCTAGCAATATACTTGCAAAACCAGCATCTTCTTTTAGAGGAATAGTATTTTTAATTTTTTCAAAAGTTTTTTCATATTGATTAAAACTATCTTTTAATTTATCTATCTTTTTAAGAGTATTACTACGATCAGTATCTTGTATCAC
>JALVAU010000335.1 GCA_027011025.1 Campylobacteraceae bacterium
AAAAAATTAATGAACTTAAGTCCCTAAATTTGGGGCTCTTTAACACTCGTTCTCTCAAACGAGACCGAAATTATATACAAAGGATGCTTAGAGTTTGCTTAGGTATTGGGGAGAAATTAAATTATTTTTGTTAATTATTCATTTATATATTTATTATAGAATATTTTCTCAAAATTAATAACAATATAAATGCATACAGAATATATTTATATTGTAAACTAAAAAATAGGAGAGAAAAATGGCTTTATATGATCGTAAATATATCAGTCAAGACGCAAGTAGAGCTAATGATGCTTTTGGACAGCCTAGAACAAGAAGCAATATGGCCATATTTGTCAAACAAACTTATCAGCTTTTTGCAGCATCGCTATTGGCGGCAAGTGTTGGAGCATATATAGGAATGGGTTTTGCAGCAACTATATCTAGCATGTATTTTGTATTTGTAATTTTAGAGTTTGCAGTTCTATTTGGACTTTTTGCAGCCAAGAAAAAAGCTGGCTTAAACCTTGTTTTGCTATTTGCATTCACATTCTTAAGTGGTTTAACTTTGTCACCACTACTTACATCTATATTGGGGCTCAATGGTGGAGGTGGCATCATAGCTAATGCTTTTATGCTAACAACTGTTGCTTTTGGATCTCTATCTGTATTTGCAATGAACACTAAAAGAGATTTTTCAGCGATGAGTAAAATGCTTTTCATAACACTCATAGTTGTTGTAGTAGCTAGCCTTATCAATATTTTCTTGCATAGTCCAATGATGCAACTTGTTATTGCAAGTGTTAGCTCTATTCTTTTTAGTGCTTTTATACTTTATGATACACAAAATATCATAAAAGGCAGATATGAAACACCTATAGAGGGTGCAATAGCTTTATATCTTGACTTTTTAAATCTATTTGTTTCACTACTTCAAATTTTAGGAATTTTTGGTAGTAGAGATTAAAACTTGAAGGGGATATCCCCTTCAAGTTTTAAAAACTACAAATGGAAAAGCTCTCTTATCCCATCTATAAACATTTGAACAGACATCATCAATAACAACATTCCCATTAACTTTTCTAGAGCATTTAGACCCTTATGTTTCAAAATCTTATATAAGACAGGGGATAGATACAGAATACAAGAAGAAAAGAACCAAGCAAGCAAAATAGAAGCAAAAAGTTCCCAATGAACATCCCCAGAGTATGCTTTTGTCATAAGTAAAAGTGTTGCCAAAGCTGATGGCCCCGCTATCATAGGTATAGCAATCGGCACCATAAATGGTTCTTCATCAGCTCCAAACAGTGCTGTATTTCCTCCATTGCCGGGAAATATCATTTTTAGCGCTATCACAAAAAATATCACACCACCTGCTATAGTTACTGCTACTGTCTCAAGATGAAATATATTTAGAAAAGACTTACCAAAGAAAAAGAAAAAAAGTAGAATACATAATCCAAATAGACTTTCTCTTATAATGATGATCTTTTTTCTTCTCTCATCTACATTTTTTAAGATACTAAGCACCAAGGGAACATTTCCAAATGGATCTAATATAAACATATACAAAATAGCACTTGAGAGAATAGAAAAATTATCAATCATCAAAAACTCCTAGAAACAGATATTTTTGCCTAAGAACCATCTTGCGACAGCCATATTGCTATAAGACATCTCTCTTTGATATGGAGGCAGGGATGTCAATCTTAGTTTTGATATTATTATACCCATCATTAGCGTAAAAAAGAGATAAAAAGCTAATCCAATGAAAAAACCATAAAAGTACCAAATCATCAAGCCTAATAACAGAGGCGCATATGTTAAAAAAATATACAAAAACAGAAGATAAATTTTACATATCTTACCTTTTATCCTTGGAGTCTGTTCTATTATGTCTGGTGTTATTTCATCCATATTTACTTATTTCATATTGGCAAAATTAAGCGGTAAATCCAAATCTCGTTTTTTTATTGCTACTATTGCACTTTGCAAATCGTCTATAGATTTTCCAACTACTCGCACTTCATCGCCTCTAATACTAGCCTGTACTTTTAGCTTCAAATCCTTGATCTCTTTGACAATTTTTCTAGCATCATCTTTTGAGATAGTATCATTTATTGTTACTGTTATTTTTGTATTGCCACCACCTACAGTCTCTCTTTTTGCCTCTTTTAAAGCTTTAGAGGATATGCCTCTCTTGATAACTTTTGAAATCAATATATCAAACATAGCCTCAGCTTTATTGTCGCTAGTTGTTGTTAGATGTATAAGCTTTGAATTTTCATTATAATCAACTTGGGCATTAAGGCCTCTAAAATCATATCTATTTGTAATCTCTTTTTTTGCTTGTTCTATCGCATTTTTTAGCTCTTGCTTATCTATTTGGGCCGTTATATCAAAACTGTGCTCTTTTGCCATCATCTCTCCTTGTTTTTTATAAAATTTTCTATGTTTTTTGCTATCATCTGCACTAAAGTTGCTCTTGATTCTCTACTTGCCCATGCAATATGCGGAGAAAATATCACACTCTCTTTATGCTCTACATGTAAAAGAGGATTTTCTTCTCTCATAGGTTCAACTTCTGCTACATCCAGTCCGGCATATATGTCATAATGATCTAGCGCATAAGCCAAATCCACCTCATTAATAATTCCCCCTCTTCCTAAATTCAGTATGACACTTCCTTTTTTCATTTGCGAAAGCTCTTCTTTTTTTATAAGATTTTTGGTCTTTTTATTTAGGGGAGCATGTATAGAGATGATGTCTGAATTTTTCAATAAAACATCTAGGTTTACTCTGTGAAAGTCACTATTTCTATTAACTCCCGAGGTAGAATAATATATAATATCTGCGCCAAATGAGCTGGCTATATTTGCAACATTTTTTCCTATTTCACCCAAGCCTATAACTCCCCAAGTTTTACCTTTTATCTCAAAAAATTCCTTGTCTAGATTTGTAAAAATAGCACTTTTCGACCATGTTTTTGATTTTACATATTTATCATAGTAGCAACTGTGTCCTATCAGAGTAAAAAGTAGAGTAAATGTTGTCTGAACAACAGAAGCCGTTGAATAACCTGCAACATTCTTTACCTCTATTCCACACTCATTTGCAAAATCCAAATCAACATTATTCATGCCGGTTGCAGCTATGCATATAAGCTTAAGATTTTTACAATTTTGCATAACTTGCTTATCAATAACAACCTTATTGGTGATAACAATATCGCAATCCTTAACTCTCTCAATCGTCTCTTCTTTGGTTGTAGTCTCAAATATATCAAAGTTTCCATACCTTTTAAATAGACTTAAATCAACACTTCCTAGCGTTGCCCTATCTAACAATACTATTTTCACATACTCTCCCTGCTCTTTAATTTAACCATTCTCATTTTTAAATTTTTTCTTTATAAGTTTTTTCTCTTTTTTTGAGTAACCTTTTTGCTTTAGATAGTCTCTCAAATCTTGCCAATCACTATATGATTCAACAATATCTTGTGTAATTTTTTCCTCTTCTTTTAGATCTATATCTACTTCTATTGCATCCTGCTTGTCGCTATAACTTTCGATTACAGTATCACTTTTTATCCTATTTTCAAGGGTATTCTTTGTAGCTAAAGAGAGTATGGCTTTTAGTTGTTCATCCCGATTTTTATATATTTGTTCAATTTTTTCTTTTGATTCAATTAAAAGTTTCTCTTTTTCTCTTATAAGTCTATCTTTATCTGCTTCCAGCAATCTGTTTTTCTCTTTCAGTTCTCTCATCTCATCTTTTAGGAGTTGTATATATGCATCATTTATGTTATTGTTAGCTTTTCTATTTTGTGCGGTTTTTTTTACTTCATCATTTAGTATTACATACTTTATGCCATTTTCTATGATAGTTTGTAGTGTTCCTCTTCTTATGCGGTTATATATGGCTTCTTTACTAACACCAAGCAGTTGGGCAGTTTCTATAACAGTTAGTCTCTTTTCCATAAAAAAACTCCTTTTGCTATTATACGAAGTTTTGCTAAATGCTAGTTAAAATTGAAGAAAAAATTAAGTTAAAAAAAGGTCGGGTTTTGCCCGACCTTTGTGTGTTTTAGAGTCTTGATTCGTATCTACGAAGCATATATAATCTTTTAAGCATCTTCTTGCGAGCACTAATTTTTTGTTTTTTACGCTTTTCAGTCGCAGTTTCAAAAAATCTTCTAGCTCTCGCTTCCGTAACTATTAAGTTACGATCAATCTGCTTTTTAAATTTTCTATAAGCTTCTTCAAAAGAATCATTAGGGTGTACTTTAATCCCTGGCATACTCTATCACCACCTCTCTGAAAAAATTTTGGAGTGAATTATATCATAATTATACCAAATTAAACCATTAAAGTATTTAGTTGTAATTTAATATGGTATTATGACGATATATATAAAATTAGCTTGACTTTTATCGCCAATAGTTATATACTTACGAGTAACAAAAAGGTGACATTGTGAATATAGTTCTACTCAAAGCAAAAGATTTAAAAACAGATGTAATTCAACAGCAAAAACATATATTTAGGTATGCCAATCAAAATTCTTTGGATATTGATTCTACAGAGATTGATAATTCCGGTAAAAATGAAAAACTAGAATCAAGAAATGAGTTAAAAGGTTTTTTAAGGTCTTTAGATTATAATGACACCGTTTTAATATATAGTTTATCTACATTTTCAAGCAACCTTGAAGAGCAAATAAAGATATTTAACTGTCTTTTTGAGAGATCTATTGAAGTTTATATCACAAATATAAACTCTAAAATTACCAAAGATACAAAGGCGCTTGATCTACTTTCTCTTTTTTTAAAGGAGAGTAATAGTTTTTTTAACATTAAAAAAACAACTGTGCAAGGAAGACCGAAAGGAAGAATGTCAAAATCAAAATTTGATGTTTATAGGCTTGAGATTATAGGGTATCTTGAGAAAAAATATTCTGTTTTAGAGATATCAAGAATATTAAATGTAAGCAGAAGCTCTTTAAAAGACTATATAAACTCTAGAGGCTTAAAAGATTTAGTCGAGACAAGAAAAAATTTATTACAGAAAAAAGACTTTCAAAAAGAGAAAAATACTGCCCTAAAGCAGTGTAATATAATAAAAAAGGATGGAAACAGCAATGGCATGTAATATAGATATTGAGTCAAAAAAACATATAAAGAAAAGGTATCTTACTTTTACTATTATAACAGTGATATCTTTGGTTTTACCTTTTATAAAAGTTAATGGAAACCATATATTTTTACTTAACTTCGGCGAAAAGCAACTAAATTTACTCTTTACATCATTTGATATGCAAGAGTTATATCTTATGCCTTTCATTCTTATACTGATGTTTTTAGGTATATTTTTTATGACAACTTTAGGTGGTAGAGTGTGGTGTGGTTGGTCTTGCCCACAAACAATTTTTAGAGTCATCTATAGAGATTTGCTACAAACTAAACTTTTAAGCCTTAGAAAAAGCACAAAAAATAAACAAGCAGATACTAAAAAAGGGATGTATCTTCAAAAAACAATCGCTATTATTTTGTGGTCTATTTTGGCTTTTATCGCTGCATCTGATTTTATTTGGTATTTTGTACCGCCTGAGACATACTTTAAATTTCTTCAAGACCCTGCAAACCATACTGTATTTATAGGATTTTTAGCTGGAATAACTCTCTTTTTGATATATGATGTGATTATGTTAAAAGAGAACTTTTGTGTCTATATATGTCCTTATGCAAGAGTTCAGTCAGTTATGTTTGATGAAAATACAATCCAGCCAATATACAGTGAAAAAAGGGGTGGAAAAATATATGACGAACATGGCAAAAAACTTTGGAGCAAACCCCCAGGTGAAGATGATGACTGTACAGGATGCGAAGCATGCGTAAGAATTTGCCCTACACATATAGATATAAGAAAAGGGATGCAATTAGAGTGTATCAACTGTCTTGAGTGTGCAGATGCCTGTGTGCCTGTCATGGCAAAATTTGGCAAAGAATCACTCATACAATGGACGAGCGCAAATGCTGAAGAAAACAATACAAAAACTCAATATATAAGATTTAGAACGGTAGCATATGGTGTAGCACTAACTCTTGCTTTTATAGGATTGATGTATATGGGTAGCACAAAAGAGCATATGCTACTTAATATCAACAGAACAAGCGAGCTTTACAAGATAAAAGATGAGGGCAAAACTGTACAAAATGTATATACTTTCTTATTTCAAAATACAGACTCTAAAGATCATGAATACTATTTTGAGGTTGACAACAAAGATATAAAAATAGCAAAACCAAAAAAACCATTTAAACTAAGAGCAAGAAAAAAAGAGAAAAAAGTAGTTATTTTAAAAACAACAAAGACACTGATTGATACTGATAGAAAAGATACGCCTATTCCTATCACAATAAAAGCATATGCCACAGATGCAAAAGATAAAATTGTTGTTCTTAGACATACAGTATTTTTCTACCCAAGCAGAAAAGTTTTAGAAAAATATAAAAAATAAACTCTCCTGAAGAAGAGGCATTAAAAATACCTCTTCTTCAACACACTCAAAACAAAGAGCACCTCTAATAAATTTTTTTGATATAATTGCAAATCAACAATCAAGGTCAATTATGAAAAAACTTATTTTTACCATCATATGCACACTCACACTCTTTGCACAAAACAAAACAACACCACTAATCCAAGCTGTTTTAAACAAAAATATAGCCAAAGTAGAAAGCCTGCTTAAAAAAGGAGTGGATAAAGATGCAAAAGACGATAAAGGTTTTAGTGCACTAGACTATGCTATATCAAAAAAACTACCCTATATATCACAAATTTTATATACAAACAATCCAAATA
>JALVAU010000336.1 GCA_027011025.1 Campylobacteraceae bacterium
TTATATTTCTTAGCGTAATAGCTATTGTTTTAAATTTGACATATATCAAAACATCTATAATGATAATATCTCTATTTCTACCATTACTCTGTGAAGTAGCGAATAGTGCAATAGAAAGAGTAGTAGATTTAGTCACACTAGAGCATCATGAGTTAGCAAAAAAAGCAAAAGATGCCGGCGCTACTCTAGTGTTTATGGCTTATTTTATCGTAGCAATAATATGGATTGTAACTATATTATATTAGGGGCATCTCTAAAAAGGCCATATTGATTCTAATATCTTTGATCCCCAAGGTTTTTTCATGCTTTGATCAATATCACCTTCAGTTTTGTATAGTATTTTTGCATCAGCTATATATTTAGAATCTATAGTATTTGCCTGGTCTATATCATAAGGTCTAATTACGCCACTAATCTGGATAATCTGTTTCTCACCATTTAATAAAAGCTCTCTGCTTCCCTCTATAAAATAATTTCCACTACTCAATATTTTAATAATTCTAGCAGATATGGTTGTAGTAAATTTTTCATCTCTGCTATTGGTTCCTGTTCCCGAAAATGAGTTGGATGAATCTGTTGTTAGACCGATATTTGTTATTCCATTTATCTTGCTAACCAAACTATTTACAGCACCGTTTCCTCCTGCGCTAGTTACAACTCCTCCACCTAGATTGTCTTTACTTGCTTTACTAAGATTTCTTTTTGCATTTGAGCTTTGAGCTATATTTTCACTAATTATAACAGTTACTATATCATTTATATGCATAGCTTTTAAATCAGAGAAGAGAGGATTATCCCCTTGCCCAAAGAGACTTCCGGGGTTTGATCTTGGAGTATCGTTTACCTTTGGGGGCAATTGATCAACATATTTTGGGGCTTTCATAGTGATTTTAGGATCAGCAGGATGCACAGAACAACCCACAAACAGTATCATCACAAAAGAAAGTAGCAAAGCTTTTCTCATATTTTTCTCATTTATTAGTTTTAATAACCAACCTTTTATAAGTATCATATCATCGGTAATACAATACATATGGTCGACTCATAAACTTAAAGCAAAAAAAGTTCCATAAATCAAATATGCGCTTCGATAAACTCTTTTTTATCCTTGTTGAAAATATATGCTTCCATCGGATTTTCTCCAATTTGAAATATTATTTTACAAATACTAAATGATACTTTAGCTAATGCCTTGGTCATAACCTCGAAGATATAAGCTCTAGTATTAAATAGATGAGTATGCGCCTCACCTTCATAAGCAAACTCTTCTCCCTCAATTGCAAGAAAACCCTCTCTTTTAAGATGTTTTTCAAATATTAGCTTATCTGAAAGATTTTCAATATCTACTATCAGTATCACTTTCATCTTATCAAAACCTTATCCAATTGAGATGCAAACTCTTGTGCATTTTTATATCCAACTACTTTTAAAGATTTCAACTCTACTCCATTTTTAAAAAATATTATAGCAGGTGGACCAAAAACATTGAATCTTTTTAAGAGTCTTTTATCTTCATTATCATTTTTTGTAACATCAATTCTTAACAGTTTCATTTTATCCATTCTGCTACGAACTTGAGTATTTTTAAATGTTTTTTCATCTAGCTCTTTGCAACTTATACACCAATCTGCATAAAAATCAATCATAATAGGCTTCTTAGAACTCTGAATAATCTTATTTAATTCATCGAGTGTTTTTACTCTGTGAAATACTGCATGCTCTGCTATTGTATTTGAATTTTCCAACCTAGCTACTTGCATGTTTTTCTCTTCCAATGGATTTAAAGGATTTGTTGCACCCCTCATTGCACCGATAAATAGAAAAATAGAGTAGATGAAAATGATTACACCTATGCCTTTAAAAAACTTTGACCATCCAGAAGTCTCCTTATCTAAAGTTTCAAGAGCCCCCATATATATTGAACTAATCAGCAGTAATGCCATCCAAAGAAGCATGATAACCTGGGAATCAAGTATCCTAGAAAGCATATATATGGCTACAGCCAACATCAAAACACCAAAAAAGGCTTTGATATTATCCATCCAAACTCCTGGACGAGGCATAAATTTACCTGCTCCTGCTCCTATAATCAGCAGTGGAACGCCCATTCCTAGACTCATCACAAAAAGTGCTGCACCACCCAAGAGGGCATCCCCACTTTGACCGATATATATAAGGGCACCGGCAAGTGGCGCTGCTACACAAGGTCCAACTATCAATGCTGATAAGAAACCCATAACTGCAACACCTACTACTCCGCCTTTATTACTGTTTTTCGATAATTTAGATTGTATAAAACTTGGCATCTGTATATCATAAAAACCAAACATAGAAAAAGATAAAAGCACAAAAATAAGACTAAAGATTGACAATACCCAAGGATCTTGGAGAGCAGTTTGGATATTTGCTCCAAATAGACCTGCCATAACTCCGGCAATTGTATATGCTAATGACATAGCCAAAACATAAACCAACGATAAGAAAAAAGCCTTTTTAACATTCATTTCTTTGGTAGATTGAGACACTATAACCGAAGAGAGTATAGGAATCATAGGGAAAACACATGGAGTCAAAGAGAGAAGCAAACCAAAACCAAAAAATGTTAATAATACCATCAAAAAACTACTACTTTTGATGGTATTGGCTATAGTATCTTCTTGTGAAGTACTCATAGAAATACTATTATTTTGTGCTGTTTTAATTTTTTTTTCACTTTTTAAGAGTGTAAAATCATAAGTATTACTCATAGGAGAGTAACAAAGCCCTCTCTCTGAACATCCTTGATATGAAATTTTTACTTTGTATTTTCCACTTTTTACATATTTTCTGATAATATCCATTGGTATGTTGATATTGATATCTTTTCTATGCACAATAAATTCATGAAATTTTACGGGTTTTGGGCGAGTTGATTCTTTATCTAGTAGCACTTTTTTGGGTTCAAGCAATTGGACATGAAGTTTATCATCATAAGCATACATTTTATCACCAAGCTTTATTTTTATATCCACACCCTTGTCTGACTGCACAGAACTGACTTTAAAAGCTTCTTCTGGGGTTAAAATATTCTGTTTTGGAAATGCAGCATGTAGTGATATACTTATAAAAAGCGATAAAATAGATATTTTTACTATTTCTTTTAATATATTTGTCATTAGAAAAAACCTTTTGATAAAATTTTTTTATTTTATCAAAAGTAAGTAAATAAGTACCTAACCAAGAGTAATATCAATGAGCCAGCCTTTTTTGGCTGGCTCACTTACCTAGCTATTCTACTTCGGCATCTATGATTTCATCATCAACTTTTGAATCTTTCTTAGGTTCAGCACCTTTTGCGTCATCTTTTTTATACATAGCTTCTGCTAATTTATGGCTAACTTCTGTTAGTGCTTTTACTTTTTCATCTATCTCTTCTTTTGTAGCAGAGTCATTTGCTAGAACATCTTTTAGAGCTTTTAGGGCATCTTCAATTTTAGCTTTCTCACCGGCATCAACTTTGTCACCCATCTCTTCTAAAGATTTTTCAGTTTGATGAGCAAGGGCATCTGCTTGGTTTCTCGCTTCTACAGTCTTCTTCCTTTTTTCATCATCTTCTTTATGAAGCTCAGCATCTTTAACCATCTTTTCTATCTCTTTTTCATCCAATCCACTCGAACCGGTAATCTTAATCTCTTGCGCTTTACCTGTTGCTTTATCAGTTGCACTCACAGTTAAAATACCATTTGCATCTATATCGAAAGCAACTTCGATTTGAGGTACACCTCTTGGGGCAGGAGAAATATTTTCAAGATTAAATTGCCCAAGAGATTTATTATCTTTTGCAAACTCTCTCTCGCCTTGAAGCGCATGAATAGTAACTGCTGGTTGATTATCTTCAGCAGTTGAAAAAACTTGTGTCTTCTTGACTGGAATTGTTGTGCCTTTTTCTATCAATCTTGTCATTACCCCACCTAGTGTTTCGATTCCAAGACTAAGAGGTGTAACATCAAGTAAAAGAACATCTTTTACATCACCTTTGATAACAGCACCTTGGATAGCAGCACCAATAGCAACAACTTCATCAGGATTTACAGATTTATTTAAATCTTTTCCAAAAAATGCTTTTACTTTTTCCTGAACCAATGGAACTCTGGTACTTCCACCAACCATAACAACTTCTTTGATTTCACCTTTATCAAGATCAGAATCTTTTACAACTTCTTTGATCTTTGTTATAGTTTTCTCAACCAAGTCTTCTATGAGAGCTTCAAATTTTGCTCTTGTTATTTTTTTAACCAAGTGTTTTGGACCACTTGCATCTGCTGTTATAAATGGAAGGTTTACTTCTGTTTCTGTTGAACTTGATAACTCTTTCTTAGCATTTTCAGCAGCCTCTTTGAGCCTTTGAAGAGCCATAACATCACTTTTTAGATCAATACCATTCTCTTTCTTAAACTCATCTGCTAGATAGTCTATAAGTCTGTTATCGAAGTCGTCACCACCTAAAAATGCATCTCCACCGGTTGAGAGAACTTCAACTACACTATCTCCTGTCTCCAAGACAGTAACATCAAATGTTCCTCCACCTAAATCATAAACAACAATCTTCTCTGCATGTTTCTTCTCTAATCCATAAGACAGAGCAGCACTTGTAGGCTCATTTATGATTCTAAGAACATTAAGTCCTGCTATAACTCCAGCCTCTTTTGTAGCTTTTCTTTGTGAGTCATTAAAATAAGCAGGTACCGTAATAACAGCATCTGTAACATCTTCACCCAAGAATGCCTCTGCATCCTCTTTTAGTTTCATTAAAACTTTTGCACTTATCTCTTGTGGAGTATATACTTTGCCATCTATCTCTATAGCACAAGCTCCATTTCTATCAACTACTTCATAAGGTAGTCTCTCTTTTGCCTGTTTTGCTTTATCTTCATCACACATTAAACCCATAATTCTCTTAATCGAATATATAGTTCTTTTTGGGTTTGTAACTGCTTGTCTTTTAGCAGTATCACCAACTAAAATCTCATCCTTATCAGTATAAGCTACTACTGAAGGAGTTGTATTTTTTCCCTCTTTATTAGGGATAACTTTACTATCTCCGTGCTCAAAAATTGCAACACATGAATTTGTTGTTCCTAAATCTATTCCTATAACTTTTCCCATTTTTTATCCTTTAATTTAATTTTTTATTTGACTATGCTAACCATTGCTGGTCTTAACACTCTGTCTTTTATCTTATAACCTTTTTGAAATACCTCTAGTATCTCACCAGACTCTTTATCCTCACTATCAAGTTGCATCACTGCCTCATGAAAATTTGGATCAAATCCATCGTTTATATCAACTAATTCAATTCCGTGCTTTTCAAATGTCTTTTTGAATTGCTCTATCGTTAAGTTAATTCCCTCCTTGACTTTGTCTAAAAGGTTCTCATCTACACTACACTCATCTTTTTGGCAAGTATTCAGTGCCATATCTAACGAATCAATAATCGGCAACAGATCCCTTGCAAACTGTTCATGAGCATAGCTAACCGCTGTATATTTCTCTTTTTCCATTCTTTTTTTGATATTTTCAAAATCAGCATGAATTCTAAGATATTTATCTTCACACTCCCTAAGCTTGTCATCTAAGACTTTGATCTCATCAACACTCTCTTCATCCTGAGCAAGCTCATCAAATGAGACCGACTCTTCATCACTGTGTGGTAAATCCATATCTTTTTCTTTCTTTTTACTCATTTTTACTCCTTTGCATTATTAAAAAAACTCTCAAAATCACTATCTAGCCTACCTAAACAAAACATTTGCAAAGATTCTTCATCTATTTTTGCATTATGTTTTACTGCCATACACCCTTTTGGAACAAAATCATCAAAATATATACCTATTCCCAATGTATCCAAAAAACTAGGCTCTATGACTCTTTGTATAAAAGCCTCATCTTCCAACTCTTGGGCTATATTGTATAATTCATTTACTCCCTCTTTTAATAATGCATTTTGCAAAAGGATGCTGTTTAATTTACTATACAATTCATACAACCCAACTGAAGATGCAATCTTTTTCAAATCTCTCATATCGTAACCGATAAAATCATTTAAAAATATCTCTACTTTATGGTGATATTTAATCACTACTTCCTCATCATCAAAAATCAATATCAAAAACCTATTGCCAACCTTTACCAACTCTTTAAAAGTAGAGTTTCTGCTTTTTTTCAAAATGCAGTACAACCCATAATCTCTCACAGAGTTTTGAACCTTGTCTATATCATCAATTTCAAGAGGTTTTTGAGGATCAATCTTATCAATCCAATAATTTTTTAATGCTAGTTCAGTTGGAATTCGACCGCTACTTACATGCAACTGTACCAAAGAACCCTCTTTGGAAAGTTGTTTGAAATAGATCCTTATAGTTGATGGGGATATATTTAGAGTCATTCTTTCTTGAAGTTCGCTTGAGCCTATAGGGCTTTTGGACTTCAAGTATTGCTTTATGATTGACTCTAAAATAACATCACTCTTAGATAATTTCACAGTTCAGACCTTCCAAAGTAGAGATTAGCACTCTTCACTTTTAATTGCTGATGTAATTATACAACATTGAGTGATGTTTTGTCAAGTAGTTTTCTTTAGTCCTATTGACTAAAGTTTATTTAGTCAATAGATAATTCATGATTAAAGTATATATTATGATTTGCTAAAAGATTTTTTGCTACTAGCTCAGATATAAGTTTATACTCAAACAATGAACCTCCTAGTGCTATTTTTTGAGAACCTAAGGTCTCTTTATGCGCATCTGCCATATCTGAAATAAAATATGCAAAACTCTCTATGATACCATAGCTA
>JALVAU010000337.1 GCA_027011025.1 Campylobacteraceae bacterium
TTATAATACTACTGTTAATGATACTAAATGTTTTTTATGATGTTGTTATGAGATATGCATTTCACAACAGTTCAATTGCTATGCAAGAGATGGAATGGCACCTTTTTGCTATTTTAATCCTATTTGGCACTTCATACTCACTAAAGGAAAATGCACATGTAAGGGTTGACTTCTTGTATGATACCTTTAGCGAAAAGACAAAAGCAGTTATAAATATCATAGGAACATTAATGTTTCTGCTTCCTTTTACAGCTCTTATCATATATGGCTCTTATGACTTTGTTATGGATTCATACAGTGTAAATGAGACTTCAGGTGATCCAGGAGGTCTAAAATACCTATGGGTTATCAAAGCGGCAATACCACTATCTTTTACAGTATTATTTCTTGAGGGTATAAATTATATAATAAAAAATATAAACATATGCAGAGGTATTGAAAAGGCCAAAAAGATAGATCCTCAAGGAGTTTTATCTTGATTGGTATTATTATGTTTGGGGCAGCTCTTGTACTGCTTGTAGTAGGTTATCCGGTCGCCTTTACTTTTGGTGCCGTATCTATGTTCTTTGGGGCACTTTCAGCTTTTTTTGAGGTGATGCCAGATGGTGGAACAATGGCAGATTTTATGGATGAATTCTTGCAAATGTTTTCCATGATGCCATTTCGCATCTTTTCAATTATGACAAATAAAATTCTGATGGCTGTACCACTTTTTATCTTCATGGGAATTGTCTTACAAAAATCAGAGCTTGCCACAAGACTTTTAGAGTCTATGGGCGTGCTTTTTGGCAGAATTAGAGGAGGACTTGCAGTCAGTACTGTTCTTATAGGGGCACTTCTAGCAGCATCGACTGGAGTTGTTGGAGCTAGCGTTGTTGCTATGGGTGTGATATCTTTACCTGTAATGCTTAAATATGGTTACTCAAAAAAACTCAGTACCGGCACAATTTGTGCAGCAGGAACACTAGGTCAAATCATACCTCCCTCTATCGTTTTGATTGTACTTGGAGATGTCTTTCAGCTTCCTGTTGGGGATCTATTTAAATTTGCATTTTTTCCGGGACTTATGCTAGTAGCTGCCTACATCGTATATATACTTATAGTCGCCTTTTTAGATAAGGATGCTGCACCTGCCATAGAACTCGATCTAACCATAACAAAAAAACAAAATATTATAAAAGCTCTTATAGCTATTATTCCTCCTTTAGTCTTGATTATCTTGGTGCTAGGCTCAATATTTGCAGGAATTGCCACCCCTACCGAGTCAGCTTCTGTTGGTTCATTAGGTGCTGTTTTGCTAGCCGCCGGATATAAACAGCTAAGTTGGGAGATGATAAAAGAGGCTTCAGTTGGAACCATAAAGATAACTGCTATGGTCTTTGCTATTTTGATAGGGGCAACTGCTTTTTCTATGGTTTTTGTCTATAGTGGAGCGGATGATATAACAGCAAATTTTATGACTCATCTTCCGGGTGAGAAGTGGGGATTTTTAGCTCTATCTATGCTTGCAGTTATGTTTTTGGGTTTCTTTATAGATTTTATAGAAATCTCCTATATAGTTTTACCTATCATACTTCCAATAGCCCACACTATTGGGCTTGATCCTTTGTGGTTTGCTATTTTAATGGCACTAAACCTACAAACATCATTTTTAACTCCACCATTTGGTTTTTCACTCTTTTACCTAAAAGGCGTTGCTCCCCCTAGCATCCAAACAACAGATATATATAAAGGTGTTATACCATTTATAATCATACAAGTTCTAGTTTTACTTTCAGTTGTGTTTTTTCCACATTTTTATGGATTTAGATGATAATAGTGAACTTACAAATACAGGAGAGTATTTAATGAAAACCATAGCAATAATAGGCAAGCCAAATGTTGGCAAAAGTTCGCTTTTTAACAGAATCGCAAAACAGAGAATTGCGATTACATCAGATTTTAGCGGTACAACAAGAGATGTAAAAGGGCATGTTGTTGAGATTTGTGAAAAACCGTGTAAAATCTTAGATACCGGTGGCTTAGACGACAAAGATGAACTGTTTGATAATGTCAAAATCAAATCTCTTGAAGCAGGAGATAGAGCCGATATAATTCTTATGATGGTAGATGGAAAAATGCTCCCTAGTGATGAAGATAAGAAGATATTCTACACTCTGCAAGCACAAAAAAAACCCATCGCTTTAGTGATAAATAAAATAGACAATGATAAAGAGATGCAAAATGCCTGGGAATTTAGTGAATTTGGAGCCGAAAATATCTTTCCCATATCTGTTTCACACAACCGTGGCGTAACAAAACTTTTACAATGGATAGCCTCTTTTCTACCCCAAAAAGAGAGCGAGTTAGTCATGGATGAAGATGATGATGATTTTGATATAAATGACTTTGTTCAAGAAGTGACAGAATTAAAGGAAGACGAAGAGACAAATGAGATAAATGTAGCTATCATCGGCAGAGTAAATGTAGGAAAAAGCTCGCTTCTAAACTCTCTTGTAGGAGAAGAGAGAGCAGTTGTAAGCTCGATTGCCGGAACAACCATAGATCCAGTTGATGAAAATATAACATATAAAGACAAATTAATAAACTTTGTTGATACAGCAGGTGTAAGAAGAAGAAGCAAGATTGAGGGCATAGAGAAGTATGCACTAATGCGTACAAATGCTATGCTTGAAAATGCGGATATCGCTCTTTTGGTGTTAGACTCTAGCGAACCCTTTAAAGAGCTGGATGAAAGAATAGCAAATCTAGCCGATAAAAACTCTCTAGGAGTTATCATAGTCCTAAACAAATGGGATAAAAGACTAGAGAGCTACAAAGAGAGTATAGATGAGATAAGAGATAGATTTAAATTTCTAGCCTTCGCTCCAATCATCACAGTTTCAGC
The DNA here is from genome assembly GCA_027011025.1 of Campylobacteraceae bacterium. Taxonomy (GTDB): domain Bacteria; phylum Campylobacterota; class Campylobacteria; order Campylobacterales; family Sulfurospirillaceae; genus JAADIZ01. The sequence continues at coordinate 2,888 of JALVAU010000337.1, forward strand.
ACTATCAAAACAGAGAGTTTATAAAATAAAAGATTTGATACTAAGTGTTTATGAAAACTATAAAAGAAGGATTCCAACTTCAAAACTAAATGAACTTATAAAAAAAGCAACCGTTAGACATCAACTTCCCGCAGACAAAACAAAGAGGGTAAAGATATATTTTGCCACCCAATACGATATAAAGCCACCAAAAATTGCGCTTGTGATGAATAGACCAAAAGCTTTACATTTTAGCTATAAAAGATACCTTTTAAATAAGCTAAGAGAAGAGTTTGACTTAGAGGGAACTCCTGTACTTATATATCCACGGGCAAAAGGCGAAAAAGATGAAAACTCACAAATCTAAAAATATAGTTCTTATCGGATTTATGGGTGTGGGAAAAGGTACAATTGCTAGAGAATTAAGTACACAAAGCGGTATGTTTGCAGTAGATACAGATGACTTAATTGAAAGTCTAGAGAACATGAGGGTTAAAAAGATATTTCGAGAAAAGGGAGAGGATTACTTCAGAAATTTGGAAAAAACATCTGCCAAATGGCTAGAAAAGAGCGTCAAAAACACCATCATATCTACAGGTGGAGGATTTTATAAAGTAGAAAATATAAAAAAGATAGGCACTGTAATCTATCTTGAATCTTCATTTGATGCTATATTTGAGAGGATACTACACCACCCAAATGCAAAAAGAAAATTGGCAAAAAGACCTCTTTTGAAAGATTTGAAAAAAGCTCAAATACTCTTCAAAGAGAGAATAAAAGAGTATGAAAATTGTGCAGATATAATCATAAATGTAGAAAACAAAGAACCAAAAGAGATAGCAAAAGAGATATTAAATATGTTTTAGATATAATCTCTAAAAAATATTAGGGATATAGTATATGAGAGTTTTAACAGGACTTCAGCCCTCAGGCGCCTTGCATATTGGAAATTACTTTGGCTCTATCAGGCAGATGAAAGAGCTACAAGAAGAGAGTGATCTTTTCATCTTTATCGCAAATTATCATGCCTTGACATCATTAAAAGATGGTAAGGCACTAAAAGAGAACACACTTGATGCTGCAATAAATTTCTTATCTCTTGGAATTGATCCAAACAAAAGTACTTTTT
>JALVAU010000338.1 GCA_027011025.1 Campylobacteraceae bacterium
CTATTGGATACTCTCATCTTTTACACCGATGGGTTTACTAGAGAGAGCTCATAGCTACAAAGACAAAATAGCAAAAGGCATAATGGCAAATCATGCCCTCTTCTCTTATCCTGTATTGATGGCTGCGGATATTTTGTTGTATGACTCCCAAATTGTCCCGGTCGGAAAAGATCAGATTCAACATGTAGAGATAACCCGTGATATTGCCATAAAATTTAACAATGAGTTTGGCGAAATATTGACTATACCAGAGTTTAAGATAGACGAAGTTGTTGCAACAGTTCCGGGAATTGATGGGGCAAAGATGAGCAAGAGCTATGGAAACACCATAGATATATTTTGCACCCAAAAAGAGCTAAAAAAGAGGACGGGGAAAATCGTAACAGATTCCACCCCACTAGAAGATCCAAAAGATTATGAGAGTTGCAATGTTTTTGCTCTAGCCAAACTCTTTTTGGACGAAAACGGCACAAGAGAGCTTGAAGAGAGATACAAAAGAGGTGGCGAGGGTTATGGGCACTTCAAACTCTATCTAAAAGAGTTGATTTGGGACTATTTTGAACCGGCTCGTTCCAAAAGAGAGTACTATCTAAACCACAAAGATGAAGTAAGAGATATATTAAAAGAGGGTGCTAATAAAGCCAGAAACATCGCTGTTAAAAAGATAGAGATTATAAAAGAAAAAGTTGGGATAGTGGAGTAATTTATGTTAGATATAAAACTAATACAGAATGATTTTGAAAATGTATGTCAAAAACTAAGAAAGAAAAATGTCAGCGAAGATACTATAGAAAACTTACGAGAGATTTCACTAAAACTAAAAAGCAAAAGAGCAGAGCTAGAGCCTCTTCAAGCTGAACAAAATGCAAGTAGTAAGCTCTTTGGGGTTTGGGCAAGAGAGGGAAAAGACATAGCAGAGTTAAAAGCAAAATTGAGTCTAAACAAAGAAAAAATTGCAACTCTTAGCAAGGATGTTAAAGACCTAGAGGGCAAACTCTCAAATCTAGCTCTTAGTGTACCAAACCTGCCTGATGATATAGTTCCCGAGGGTAAAAACGAAGATGACAATGTAGAGATAAAAAAAGTGCTATCTCCGCCTAGTTTTAACTTTAAGCCAAAAGAGCATTGGGAGATAAGTGATGGTTGGATAGACTTTCAAAGAGGTGTAAAACTATCTAAAAGCAGATTTTCCGTCCTTGTAAATGATGGGGCAAAACTAGAGAGAGCCTTGATAAACTATATGTTGGATTTCAATGCAAAAAGAGGCTTTAAAGAGGTAGCAGTTCCATACATAGTAAATCGCGAAACGCTAACAGGAACCGGACAACTTCCAAAATTTGAAGATGACCTTTTTAAGATAGAAGGGGAGGAGTTATTTTTGATACCGACTGCTGAAGTTCCCGTCACAAATCTTTTTAGAGATGAGATTATACCTTGCGAAGAGCTACCTATAAAAATGACCTCATATACGGCATGTTTCAGAAAAGAGGCAGGAAGCGCCGGAAGAGATACAAGAGGAATGATACGACAACACCAATTTGATAAAGTGGAGTTGGTGTGCATCACAAAACCAGATGAGAGTGATAAAATTTTTGATGAGATGCTAAAGTGTGCTAGTGATCTTCTGACATCGCTCGGACTTGCCCACAGACACTTGATGCTTTGTGGTGGAGACTTAGGGTTCGGGGCGACAAAAACTATAGATTTGGAAGTCTGGTTTCCAGGGCAAGATAGATACAGAGAGATAAGCTCCATCTCAAATACTAGAGATTTTCAAGCCAGACGAGCAAAGATAAGGTACAAGGATGGCAAAAAAAACAGACTCGTTCATACGCTTAACGGCTCTTCGTTAGCAGTTGGTAGAACACTCATAGCAATCATGGAAAACTACCAAAAAGAGGATGGAAGCATAGAGATTCCAAAAGTTTTACAAAGCTACATGTAAAGTATAAAGGTAAGTAATGGCGGATGAAGAAGTAGTAATATTAGAAGCAGAAGATGAAGTATCTCCGCTTATATCAACAAAAGAAGATGAAACTTCTGCCATAGATACTCAAAATCCCCCCCTAGAGGATAAAAAAAAGAAAACTCTTATCATAGTTGCTATAGTAGTTTCTGTTTTAATCTTACTTCTAATTATTGTAGTGATAGTTCTAGCACTCAAAGATAAAAATTCTGCCAAAGTCAAAAATATAGACACTCAAAAAATAGTCAAAAACCTAACAAAAAAAGAGAGGTTCCAACAATTTTCACCCTCAAAAGTGGAAAATATGATAAAAAAAGCCAATCTTTTATATGAAACCGGAGACAAACAAAAAGCACTTAGGATATATGAAAAAATTGCAACATTCAATGAAGCACTCTCTTTTTATAACATTGGCGTGGCAAAAATGAAAGAAAAAAATTATCAAGATGCTCTTAATGCATTTAAAAAAGCTATCAAAAACCGAGAACAAAAAAGTAAAAGTGCAATAAATGCTGCTGTTTGCGCTTTGCACTTGGGAAAGGCTAAGCTTTTTTCCTATTATATTGATTTAGCCTATGCATATCTTCCTGATGAGATAAATTCTCCTCTATATTCATATGAGATGAGTCTTGTGAATTATTATAGAGACTTTTATTATGAAGCACTATCTTCTCTTGAGCATCCAAACAGTAAATTTTATAAAGATAAGCAGAGATATATATCTTCAAAGATTTTAGCATATCTAGGATACAATAAAGAAGCAATTGATATGCTTCTTAAGATAAACTCAAATATAACAAATTTCCCTCTAGGTCTGCTCTATGCTAGAATAGGAGAATATAAGATAGCGAAGCAGCA
>JALVAU010000339.1 GCA_027011025.1 Campylobacteraceae bacterium
TGTTTTTTATATGTGCTTTTTTTACATAAGCAATTTGATGACAATAAAAACAGCTGATAGCATCTTTTTCTCTCTGTTTTGAAGAGTCTGGCTTTATAGTGCCGTTAGCTAGCTCTTCTTGATTTTTGGCTGAGGGCATATGGCAGGTTGAACAGTCATAATTATCTTCGATAGCTGCTTTTTCGGCCACTTTTCTATGCAATTCATCGTTAAAATAAGTCTTGGAGTGCTGCGAGCTTTGGAACTCTTCAAAAATTCCCTCATGACATTCGCTACACGACTTATTTGTAAGATAACTTGCAGACAAAAGTGTGCTAAACAAAGCAAGGAAAAGAAATTTTATCATTTTCTACCTTGTAAATGAAGTATCCTCCTTGCTATAAACAAGGAGGATATAAGATTTAAGCGCCTGGAATCTCTTGTCTGTGCTCTACAGAGTAAGTAAATGTAGGCGTAGTTAGATTGTAAATATATTTTACAAATTTACCTTCGTTGGTATAGATACCAATTCTTCCTGTTGTCCACTCGCTGATTGTTACCCATTTGCCATGGTTAGCAGGCTCAGCATGAAGAAGTCTAGGCTGAACAGGTTTTGCAACTTTAGCACCATGTTTAGCAGTATAAGGAACAACCATTTCATTTGAAATTTTAGAAGCTACCTCTTGATGCTTAACATTTTTATACTGAGTAGCATCCCAAGTTTGTAAGATTTTACCAGTATGAGCATCAATAAGATGTCCCTCTTTCTTGCCAACTTCAATGATTTTATCAGTCTCTAGTGTTTGCTTGTTGATTAGGTAAACTTTATTGAAGTTTGCTGCACCACCAAGAACACAGTCTGACCAAATGTATGGAGTATCTTTACTTGTTCCTACAAACAGTCCACCACCTGCTGTTGGAACATTTGCTACAACTTCATTGTCCATATCCCAAATAACAACATTTCCAACATTTATGCTGTTTGTAGCATTTAGCTGACCATAATTTTTATTATACCAGCTACTTCCTTGTCCTGGATGTGGCTTAGAGCCAGGTCCTGTATAGATTTTTGCTGCAAGTGTATTTGTTTTAAGATCAATTACGCCCATAAGGTCACTTCCTTGTGAAGCAACATATACAAATCTACCTATCTGTTTTCCTTCGTTTTCAAATGCATCGTGTAAGATTTTTCCTACATTTGGTACATCTCCAACGATAGGGAAATTTGGTTTTGAATAATCAACTATATAAACATGTCCACCATCTTTTAGTGCAAATACAAAATAAGGCTTGTATGGAGTATCCGCTATAAATGCAACACGGCTTGGGCCGATATCACCATCAGGATTTATAACACTTGAAGTTGGATATACTTTTAGTGGTTCTAGTGTTTTTGCATCACATAAAACTGCACCACCCGGATTGTAGTTTCCTGCCATTACATATTTTCCATCAGGGCTAACTGCAAGTCCACGAGACTCTTGACCTACCTGAACACTTGCAAGTGCCGGTTGACCTGGAGCATTTAAATCAAACATAGTCAAACGACCAGAACGGCTGATTGAGTATGCATATCTTGGCATTCTTTTATTTGTCACAGTTACATGTACAGCAAATCCTGCTTTGTGACGAGATAGTACTTTTCCGCTTGTTCCGTCTATAAAGTCGACCAAAGAAGCATCTCTTTCAGTTGCAAACATGATATCTTTGACACTTTTTACATCAGTTGGTTTCGGATATTTTTTAAACAACATTTTTCTGTTTGCCAATTTTTTCCAACTCTTATGAACATCATCAAGTGATAGTTTGAGAGTAACTGTATTTTTCCAGTTCATTAGCCAATCAACCATACCCGCAGCATCATCTTTTGAAAATGTAGATTTCCAAGCTGGCATAGCAGTACCTTGACGACCGTTTAGTATAGTTTCAACAAGAGAGTTATGCTCTTTTTTCTTTAGTGCTTTTGGTCGTAAATCCGCACCAACACCACCTTGGTGAATAGGACCATGACAGCCTTGACACTCTTTCTCGTACTTTTTTGCAAAGTTCATGTTTGAAGTGCCAGCTAGCAAACCTGTTGCTGCAACAAACGCAATCGCTGCACTAGATGCAGCTAATTTCTTTAAATCCATGTATTGTTCCTCCTTGAAAGATAACACCAAGTATATATAAGTATAACCACAAATAGATACTTGGCATGAAATATTATTTAAAAATCTACCCAAGATTTTTAAAACCTTTCAAAGTTTAACACAATTTACAAAAAATTTTATTGACATAAGTCAAATCTGACGGTAAATCAAAATTCTCTCTTTAAATTACTCCACTAGATAATATCGGTTTTGATTTACCGTGAGTGAATCTATATTATATTTATCATCTCTTTATTGTTGATGTTGTCTATCAAAATTCTTTTAACTCTATCTTGCCATAGTTCCCCAAACTCTTTTAGTTGTTCATCTGTTGCATTTTGAGTTACAACTAATCCCATTAGTTCATGCATTTTTGCGTGAGCCGGAACGATTCCGGGATTATATAGAACATCTACGCTTTTGCCGGTATCGGTTCTTGTAAATCTTGCATTTGAGTTTATATCTGAGTTGAATTTCATCAAAGAGTGTCTAGCAAAGTTTCCATTTAACCCTTTGAAGCCACTTTTATCTGTCGCTCCTGTTATATTTGAAATCACATTTGCTATCACTCCGGCAACACCATCTTCTAAATCCTCTTTGAATTCAACTCTTACATCACCTCTGACTGCTGTACTATCTGGGTAGAGGGCATCAAGGGCTTTAAGTGTCATCAGATATGCTCCTGCTACTGTCGGGCAACTATGTCCGGCTGATTTTACAATCTGAGTATATCTAAACTTGATAATTCCGTCTTTGACAGTTCCTAAAGTTAAAGCTAATGGGTCAAAGGTTGTAATTCCCGGTACTTCATCAAAAAATTTTGGAAAACTCATTAAAATGCTCCTAATGCTTTTTTTACTTCGTCGCTTGCCATAGTGACATTCCATGCCGGCTCCCAAACGATTTCAACTTCACAGCTGTTTATGCCATCAATCTTCTCTACAGCCTCTTTTGTCCACTGCTTCATCATCTCATGCAAAGGACAACCTCTAGTAGATAGTGTCATAGTCACATGTGCATGATCACCTTCTACCTTAACTCCATAAATTAATCCTAATGAGTAGATATCAAATCCAACTTCAGGGTCTATTACTGTTTTTATAGCATCATAAACCATCTCTTCAGTTACTGCCATCTTTTAATCCTTCGTTATAGTTTTTCAACTCTTCTATGCCATAGATGAGTGTAAAATAGATATTATATATCACCAATAGTGTTCCTATTCCCATAATTACTGTTCCAATTTGGAATATTAGTGGAATCTTTATTATAATTGCGCTTATTGCTAGCAAAAGTCCAATAAGTGTAATCCAAAATTGGCTATCTGCTACTTTTTCATCTACCATATCATTTAACATAGGGACTTTTATCTTTCCAACTAGGGGAGAATATCTTTGATACCATACCAAAAAAGGAAGTATCTTGTATATATGACCAACTACAAAAAAAGTGAAAAATCCAAAAAACAGAGTAAATCCAAAAAGCAGATAGTATGTATCGTTTTTAGTGATAACTCCTGCTAAAAGTATAAAAAATGATACTATAAGCGTAGCAAATGAAGCCATCATGTTTTTTGCCCAAAAATCATTTTGTTTTCTGATTCTTGTTGAAAATATAAGATACATTTGATAGAGGGCGAAAAATATAGCTACAGTTGAGAAGAGAACTCCACCAAACTTCAAGATGTTAAGCTTGAAAAAAGTTCCTACCAGGAATAGAGCCAATCCTATAATAATAGTATAAAAAGCCATCTCTATCGCAGTTTGTTTAAATCCGTGTGAGAGTGAGAACATGGGTAGCAAAATCATACCAATTCCCATGATAGTCATGATAACATACCCAAATATTGTTGTAGCAATGTGCATTTGTACTAAGTCTAGTATGTCAGGATAAAATCCATAAATAAGGTTTAGTGCAATTATAAAACCTATAGTGACACCAATAGTTAAAAATATATTTGAAACAAGTATAAATTTTGCAACTATATCCCATCTAGTGATATTTCTATATGTAAGAAAAACATTTGCAACAAAAATAAGCATAGATATATACATCAGCATTGCGCCATAAGGTAAAATTTGTGTATAGTTTTCATTCCACAAGCCAAAAGTGAATATTAAAATGCCACTTACAAACATGTAAAACTGCACATAGGCAAAATCTTTTGAAAAAATTGGTATTTCAAGTACCACAGGAACAAGTTGGTACATAGCTCCAAAGATAACCATCATCACAAAACCAAGTAGATACAGGTGCATTAGAGATGCTATTGAAGATGAGAGAAAGTATCCGTTTACTTCACCTGCATAAAAAGGTAGTAAAAAAGCAGTAAAAGCATAAAAGATTGCTCCTGCTATGAAGTAATGAGCCACCAATATAAATGGTGGCGCCATATCTGTGGCTAGGTTTTTTGCCATTTTTTATCCGTTACAGCTTTTATCACTAAGGTCAGCTTTTTCACTCATGCCTTCTTTGTATGAAAAAATCAATTTTGCTTTTCCATCTTCTGTTGTGCCTTCTTCAATGTTATAATTTGCATTTATTTTAGGAAGTAATCCAGCAGGACTTTTGTGGTTTATCATGATAACTTTTGTATTCTTGTCTTTGATCAGACCAACTGCAAGCATAGCATTTACCATAGGTTCCGGTGGTCCACACCTTGATGTGTCAAACTCTATGTATGTAGTTTCCCCTACTTTATACTCAAAAAAAGGTACAGTTTGTCCTTCAACTTTTATCTCTTTTGCATCATCTGGTTTTGCAATTTGTAAATCAGACATATTAACTCCTATTTAATTTTTTGGAATTATACATCAGTTTTGTTAAAAGTTTATTGATATAGGTCAATTATATATCAAAGTACTCTTTTAGTCGATTTTCATTTAAAATAGTAAATTCACCATTTTCCTCTTTTATTAAATTTTCATTTTTAAATTTTCTTATAATTCTTGAGTATGTTTCAGGAGTCATGTTGAGTGTAGAGGCAGTAATTTTATGATTCATATGGCAAGAGTTTGGAAAAGTTTCATATATATGCTTTGCTACTTTTGATGTTGAATCTAGAGTAAGATTTAAAGAGATTGTTTTTTCTAGCATTAGTATAGTTTTTGTTAAGGATTTTACAAACATATATAAAAACTTTGTATTGTTTAAAAAGTGTTTTTCAAATTTTTTAAAATCAACCAACAGTATTTTTGAGTGGAGTAGTGTAGAGCAACTAGACGGGTATGGCATATGTTCCAAGTTTGCTAATTCAGCTATCAAAGATGGAGTATTTAGAATTTTTAATACTACTTCATTTCCTCTTATGTTGTTTTTATAGATTTTAACATTGCCGTCTAGTAGTATATGTAGATATTTGGAGTCATCCCCTTTAAAAAAGATGACCCTGTTTTTTTCAAATACTTTTACTGTTGAAATATCTTGGAGATATACCAAATCATCATCGCTAAAATTCTCAAAAATAGGAATTTGTTTTAGTAAATCTTTCAAAAATATCCTTTCAAACTAATAAAATCTATGTATCTCTTCCATTAGATTATCTATGGTGATATCATCACCCTTCTGGGCTAAAAAATCATTCAAATATTTTTCGCTTGCTTCCATGCCACCATCTTTTTCAACTTCGACAAGTTTTTTATAAAGAGGAAGTAATATATCAGCTATATGCTTAGAGACTGCTTTTCTATAGGCCCTGTATCCTTTGATCTCTTTTGTATTGATATCTCTTATGATTTCAAAATGTGTAAATACCCAATAATATCTTCCGTCTTTTGCTAGATTTTTTATAACGGCTGTTAGATTTTTACCATTTTGGATTCTATCCCATAAAAGTTTAAATGCAATACGAGGCATATCGGGATGCCTTACGATGCTGTGAGGTTGTCCTAAAAGCTCATCTTTTGAGTATCCTGAAATTTCAGCAAAGTAGTCATTGCACTCTATTATGATACCTTTTTTATCTGTCTGAGATTCTATATATTTTGTGTTGTCTAAAATAATCTCTTTATCTATCGGTTCTGGTCTTTTCATCTGTTATCTCCTTGTAGTATCTTTTTTCTGATTTTTGGATTTGTCATATTTTCTCCCCTTAACATTCTAAGCCTCATCTCGCTGAAATTTATAAAATTTTTTCTATTTTTTTCATATACTCCAAAACCATAGTGCATAGGTGTTTGAAAATCACTTATGCTGTAGTGTGCTTTTTTGGCATCTATCCACTTCTTTGTATCTATTGTATAAGCCCAAATGGTTACATCTTTTGGATCGATATTTTGTGCTTTCATCCAAAGAATTGAACATCCGGGATCATCAAAAAAGTGTGTTTTATAATCTTTTGTGATTACTTCTACTGCAAAAGTATTATTTGAGAGATACATATGACATTGTGGGTCTTGCATCTTGTTTGGAACTATTTTTATAGGAAGCATTTTTGTGTTTTTTATATCCTCTGTTTTTTGATTAGATGATATTTTATAGTATGCTAGACCAAATAAAATAATAACAGGAAATATGATAAGTATAATCTTTTTCGTCATAGCCAAACTCCATTTTTTATATAGTAAGTGATCGGATATGCACTAACAATGAGCGCATAAATGATATTGAATACAATAGATACATTATAGTAAAATTTCTCTTTATTCTTCTCTAAAAGAGACATAATAGCTCCGCTAATTCCATAAAATGTACCGATATAAAGAGTTATGTATAATAC
>JALVAU010000340.1 GCA_027011025.1 Campylobacteraceae bacterium
ATATAAGAGAGTGCAGATATTAAGACTACATCGGCAAAACTCTCTATATTACTCACTATTTTTTCCTAATTGTATGGTGAATACTGCACCATTTTGATCATTAGTTGCACTAAGTTTTCCTCTGCAATGCTCTTCTATGATTATTTTACTCATGTACAATCCTAGTCCTGTGCCATCTTTCTTTGTTTTCGTTGAAAAATATGGATCAAATATTTTAGGCATAATATCTTTAGGTATTCCGCCACCATTGTCACTAACTTTGAGAATATTGCCTTTTGTTTCAACTACTATTTGAGGATTTTCAATATTTTTTTCCGTAAGTATATCTTCTGCATTTTTTAAAAGATTCAATACTACTTGCTTTAACTCATTTGGATAGGTGTGAAACACATTTTTACTTTGTAATTTTTTTACCAATTTTATATTTTTATTTACTATAGATACCTCTACTATATTTAATACACTAGCTATGATATCATCATATCCTATCTCTCTTTTTTCCTTGTTTGATTTGAAAAAATCTCTAAAATCATCTATTGTTGAGCTTAAGTGTTGAGCATACTGTGAAATTTTATTTGTTAATTCAATAGCATTTTTATTGTCCAATGTGTTTAATTGTGCTTTTAGATTAATGCTTACACTTGTACTACTAATCGCAGCTAAAGGTTGTCTCCATTGATGTGCAATCATCGACATCATCTCTCCCATTTGAGCTAAGCGAGATTGTTGAATTATCTGATGATCTTTTCGTCTATTTTTTTTAACCTCTTCTTGAACTTTATTCACAAGCGTCTGATTTATCTCTTCTAATTCTAAAGATGTTTGGTGGATAAGATGTGAAAATGCTTTGAGTGTCAGATTTGTCTCTTTTTTATTTCGTGTATTAGCTCCATTTTGTTTTGATAGCTTCATGTTGATTTTTTTATTGTTCTCACTTAAGCTAAGTATAGTCATAGTTTGGTTTAAAAGTTCATAATTTGATGTTGCAGTGTCTGTAAAAAACTCTCCATAAGTAAAAAAACCACTTAATTGTGCTATTTTTGATAGTGGTTTTAGTTCAATTTGAATACTCTCTTGCATCAAGCTTTTTCTTGCCATACAAGAGTATATAAAGATAGATTCACTATTTATACTCCCATTTGTCCAACCTAGATGATCAGAATAATCTAAAATTGCATCTATATTGCCATACCCAAAGGTAACTTCATCTCCAATATTTAAATTCCCTGCAAATGTGAGGGAACCATCATTGCCTTTTGCAATAATTGCCCTAGGTATTCGTAAAAAATCTTTTTTAACTATCAACGGAAATTCAATACCAACTTTGGGTAAATGAAGAGCGATATCGTCACCTAGATATTTGGCATAAATATCAACAGCTTTAATACCATCTATTTCATAAACTATATTTTGTTTTGACTTGGTAATAGTCATAGTTTTTCCTATATTTTCCCATCCAAAACTAGCTTTTGTTTTTACAATTAAATCATCATTGAAAAGTAATGCAACAACTGCACCTCTATCTAATATCCTATCTTCGGTAAATGTAATAGTTTTGATGAAATTTGCATTATCTCCCGCTAATCCGCCTGCAACTATCAAATCTTTACTGTAGTCATTGAAAGTATTTAAAAACTCCTCACCGTTTACGGTTAGTCCATCCGCAAAAGATATTGCAACTTTTGGTACTGCTTTATTTGCAAATTGGGATATTAAGTTTTGTGCTGTTTGATTGCTATTTTTACCTATGGAAGTATGATATGTTTTAATTTTTGTACTATCAAACAAACTAAACGATAAAATAGTAGAATTTTCAAATACTTTACCATTGCAAATTTCACCACTAGTAGTGGCTCCTATAATC
>JALVAU010000341.1 GCA_027011025.1 Campylobacteraceae bacterium
TTGATTTACACCTCTTAGCGCTACGCAAAATTCTTCTCCGCCAAATCTAGCCACCAAATCACCGCCTTTTGTATCTCTTCTTAAAACATTAGCCAAAGATACGATAACGCTATCTCCTACATCATGCCCATAAATATCATTGATTTTTTTAAATTTATCTATATCTATCATGGCGACTGCAAATGGTAAATTTTCACTATAAAAACTATTTATTTCTTCAAAAAAGTATCTTCTGTTATAAACTTTTGTCAAAAAATCTTTATGAGCCATATCACTCATCTTCTCCAAATGCTCTTTTGCATCTAGGGCATTATTTATGCGACAAACTAACTCCTCCTTACTAAAAGGCTTATTTATAAAATCGTTTGCTCCAATTTTTAAGAATTTTGCCGAGACTAGATGATCGCTGTTACCCGTCATAGAGATGATAACTAACTCCTCTTTACTAAAAGTTTCTCTCACCCTTTTTGTTAACTCAACTCCATCAATAACCGGCATATTAAAATCAGTAAGTATCAACTCTATATCTCTATTTGTTTCAAGGTAACCGAGAGCCTCTTCTCCATGAGCAGCCATCAAAACTTTAAACATTTGACTCTGTAGTATCTTTTTTATCTCACCTCTAAACACCAAAGAGTCATCAACTGCCAAAACTTTTATATCTCTATTTTTTGACAATCTTTTTATAAGAGAAAAGATATAGTTTACATCATCTATATTCCCTTTATACACATAATCAACTATATTTTTAGATAACATCTCCTCTCTTAACTCATCATCAATACTGCCCGTCAAAACGATAACCGGCAAACCACAAGAGAGGACAAAATCAACAATTTCTCCATTTGGCGCATCAGGTAGATTTAGATCACATAAAGTTATAAAAAAATCATCATTATCCTCTATAATCTCTTGTGCTTGTGCAAAACTATATGCTTGAATAACATCAAAATCAAGATTTTTCTCCATTTTTTTTGCTATTATCTTCGATAAAGCCTTATTGTCTTCTATAATTAAAATTCTTTCTTTCATCTTATTTCCCCTTTGCTAGGGGCAAAGCCCCTGACAAATTCCTCGCGACTAAAGCTTCTGCTATCGCAGAGAAATTACTATTTTTATTTTTTTACTAAAGCTATGGCTTCGCCAAGAGAATACGAAAATATATATGCTCTCATAATAACCAAATACAAAGTCCTTTTTAAATTCCTCGCTCCTTATACCTCGGCTGTCGCAGAGAAATTACTATTTTTTTATTAAAGCCTACATAATACTTTCATCAAAAGAGTGTAAAGATTTTGCAAATTCTGATATGATTAAATTTGCTTTTACTGCTAATCTAGCATTAAAGATTTTGCAAATTCTAGTGCTTTTTCGTGTATCTCTTCTCCGCTTACCATTCTTGCCAACTCTTTTACTCTCTCGTCTTTACTTAAAAGTTTGACTCTGCTTTTGTCACTATCTTTCTCTACCAAAAAGTGCATATCTGCACGAGATGATAGTTGAGGTTGATGTGATATGGCAAATATCTGGTATTTTTTTGAGAGCTTCAAAAGTACATTTGCCACACTCATAGACTCTTTTCCACTTAGATTTGAGTCAATTTCATCAAGTATCAAAACTCCACCATCTCCTTGTAGATATTCGCTTCTTGTAGCTAAAAAAGCTAATCTTAGACGATTGTACTCTCCTGCACTTATTTTTTTCAACTCAACTTTTCCAAGATTTACATCTATATTGTCACAACCTAACTCATCTAACTCTTTATCTACGATAGAGAGTTCGACTTTGGGCATATATAGTTCATCTAGGTATCCGTTTATCTTTTCATTCATAGAGACAAGATTTTTTCTTCTTAGAGTAGAG
>JALVAU010000342.1 GCA_027011025.1 Campylobacteraceae bacterium
ATGTTAAGATTTGTTTGAAAGAGTTAAAAAGTTGATTAATAGTATTAAATACCCATCAAACCAAGGAAAGCTCTACTTTTTTAACTTCTCTCCGTGGAGAATGATGCAGATAGAGAATTTTTTTTATGCTCCTAACAATCAAAAGTTTATTTGTAAAAATTTAGAAGAAGCTTTAACTAAAGGCTTAGATAAAAATTCAAATATTTTTATTTATGGAATTATAGAGTTTCCTGAGGTTGAAGAGTATGCTAAAGAGAATAGTATGCCTATCTATCGCATAGAAGATGCTTTTATTCGCTCTGTTGCCTTGGGGTCTGGGTTTGCAAAGCCATACTCTTTAAGTATTGACCCAATAGGTATCTATTTTGACCCTCGTAAGCCATCTTATTTAGAACACCTTTTAGAGAATTATGAATTTTCTGATGAATTAATAAAGAGAGCAAAAAAGATTCAAAAAGCTGTTGTGGCATCAAAATTTTCTAAGTACAACCATTTATCGCATCAAGAGATAAAAATAGACAGAGAAAAATATGATAAAGTTATTTTAGTCACAGGACAGGTTGAAGATGATATGTCTATTAAATTTGGAGCATTTGGTCTGAATAATAGTGATTTGTTGCAGATGGTTAAAGAGCGAAATCCTAATGCTTATATTATCTATAAACCTCATCCTGATGTACTCTCAGGAAATAGATTTGGAAATGTCTCAAAAGAGATAACCGATGCTTGTGCAAATGAGATTCAAACCGATGTGAGTATAGACTCCTGCATTGCTGTGAGCGATGAAATACACACGTTAACATCTGGTGCAGGGTTTGATGCTCTTTTGCGTGGAAAAGCTGTTTTTACATATGGTATGCCCTTTTATGCAGGATGGGGATTGACTACTGACCATCGAAAATGTGAACGAAGAACTAGAACATTAACATTAGATGAATTGATAGCTTCAACACTTATTCTCTTTCCTAGATATATCTCTCCAAAGACGGGAGCATTTTGTGAAGTAGAACAGACCCTAGAGGAGCTAAAAGAGGAGCAAGAACGCTATTTTAATAATAGGTTCTATCGATATAAAATCAATTTAAAAGGTTATCTTTTACCACGTGTTAGAAGAGTAGTTAGAAGTATATTAAAACCATTTAAATTAAAAATTTGATAAATCTTCTCTTTTTTTGGTGAGAACAAAAAGGGCTGTTTTCCAAATAATTTTAACTTCTAGGAAAAGATTCCAATTTTTTATATAGTATAAGTCATACATTAATTTCTGTTGGGCATCAAGTTTTCCTGCACCATATTGATACTTTATCTGTGCTAATCCTGTAATGCCAGGAGCAACGACATGTCTTTGAGTATAATAAGGAATTGATTTTTCAAACTCTTTTGTCCATATTTTTCGCTCTGGTCTAGGTCCTACAAAGTGCATCTCTCCTTTAAACACATTCCATAATTGCATCAACTCATCTATTTTTTTATCTCTAATAAATTTACCCCAAGGGTATGCTCTAGGGTCATTCTCTATGGCAAATTGTGCACCATCTTTTTCAGCATTTAAATGCATAGAACGTAGCTTAATACAAGTAAACTCTCTTTCAGATAAACCTACACGTTTTTGTTTAAAAAATAGTGTACCAGGAGACTCTTTTTTTATTCTATACCAACTGTAACCTACTGCTAATAAAGTAAGAGGCAAGAGACTAAAAACAGCAATATAGTCAATAAGACGTTTTTGACAATATTGGAAAGGGGTATAGGGATGAATCTCTTCTAAAAAAGAGTTAGAATTAAAGTCAAGATTAATATAACATTTATCTAAGTACTCTTCTAAAAAATGTTCAAGACTTATATATCGAACTCCTTGTAGC
>JALVAU010000343.1 GCA_027011025.1 Campylobacteraceae bacterium
CTACATGTAGTAGTTTTTCTACCACTTTAACCATCTCTCTTATCTCATCATCTGTTATAACATAAGGTGGCATAAAGTAGATGATATTACCTAGCGGTCTTATATATATACCCTCCCTCAAAGCTTCTTGAAAAAACTTTAATCCTATCCTCTCTTTTGCATCATACCCTTGTAACTCTATAGCACAAATCATCCCTCTTTGTCTCACCTCTTTGACATTTGGTAATTTTTCAAGAGGTTTTGTGAGACTTCTCATCAAATCTATCTTTTCTCTGTTTTTTTCTATGATATTATCATTTTCAAATATATCTAGCACAGCATTTGCAACTGCGCATGCTAGAGTATTTCCCGTATAAGAGTGAGAATCTAAAAATGATTTACCCTCGCTGTAATCACAATAAAAAGCATCATACACATCTTGCGTAAACAGGACGCAAGACAATGGCATATATCCTCCTGTTATGCCTTTTGAGAGACATAAAAAATCTGGGCTGATACCGGCTTGCTCACAAGCAAACATACTGCCTGTTCTTCCAAAACCAACAGCTATCTCATCGGCTATAAGAAATACCCCCTCTTCATCACAAATAGTTCTAAGTTTTCTTATGTAGCTTGGATCATACATCTTCATACTACCTGCACACTGTACCAAAGGCTCGATAACAACAGATGCAATTTTCCCCTTATGTTTTCTCAAAAGATTTCTCATATCATTTAGTGCATCTTCCTCGCTAACCAAAGATGGTGATTTTGCCTGGATAGTTTTTAAAAGTATATCTTTATATATATCTTTATAGAGTCCTGTATCGCTTACCGCTAAAGCTCCCATAGTCTCACCATGATATGAGTTTTCAAGTGAAACAAAAAGAGGTCTGCTTTCACCTCTATTTTTAAAATATTGAAATGACATTTTAAGAGCTATCTCTATGGCACTTGAGCCATTATCAGCAAAAAAAATCTTCGTTAAAGCTTTGGGTGTAATAGAGACTAATCTTTTTGCCAAATCGATAGCGGGCTTATGGGTAAAGCCGGCAAATATGACATGCTCTAACTCCTCTATCTGCTCTCTTATCTTCAAATTTATATAATCATTACTGTGTCCAAAAAGATTTACCCACCAACTACTTATACAATCTAAATATTTATTACCATCAAAATCATATATATATGCACCTTTTCCTCTCTTTATAGGTATGAGTGGTATCTTTTCATGGTCTTTCATTTGAGTGCAAGGATGGAAAATATATTTCAAATCCTCCTGCATTAACATTTTATTTGTCATAACTAGCCATCCTTAGCGATATTTAATAACTTTAAAGGTAGAATTATACCAAATTTTAAAGCACCAAAAGGGTGCAAAGCGAAGGAAAAGAATGATTACTTGGATGCAAAAACATAAAAAGTATCTGGTTATAACGATTTGGGTTGCAACAATTGCATTTATCGGTGCCGGTTTTGTTGGTTGGGGTGCATATGATATGAATACAGACAGAGCAACCTCTGTTGCAAAAGTTGGGCACAGAACTATCAGTGTTTCAGAGTTTCAACAAGCTTATGCAAACAACTACAACTACTACAATCAACAACTAGGCGGAAAGCTCACAAAAGAAGATGCTGACAAAATGGGTCTTGAAAAAATTGTGATGCAAAACATAATCAACGAAACCCTGCTATTAAATCTTGCAGACGACATAGGACTTAGTGTCTTAAAAACAGATATAGAGAAACAACTTATAAAAGATAAAAATTTTCAAGTAAATGGAGTATTCAATAAAAATAGATACTATTCACTCTTAAAAAACCAAGGCTTGAGGGCAAAAGAGTATGAAAATGGACTTAAAAAAGAGTTACTTTTAAATAAGCTTCAAAATGTACTCAAATTACCACCGAGCAAAAGAGAGATTGAACTGTTTACATCCTCTTTGTTCATGCAAGATAAGCTTATGGTTTCTACTATAAGCATCAATCCTGACGATATTACTATAGACCAAGAAGGACTTAAGAAGTTTTGGGAAGCCAAAAAAACAAGCTATAAAACAAAGAAAAAATATATTTTAGAGTATTTAAAAGTTGGATTGGCTAAAGGCTGGATAAAAGATGATATTCTTAAGAAATATTGGGAAAATAAAAAATATAATTATAAAGATAAAGATGGAAAAATTCTTAAATTTGAAGAAGCAAAAAGCCGTGTAGTTTTAGATTATAAATTAAAGCAGAGTAAAAAAGATGCTCTCAAAACTTATCTAAAATTTAAAAAAGGTGAAATTTCTGCTAAAGACAAAATGACAGTCTATGATGATGATCCAACATTTCCCCTTATCAAACTTAAAAGTGCAAACAAAAATCAAGTACTAAAACCTATCTCAAGAGATGATGGGTATTTGATAGTTAAACTTATAGATGTTGTTGCTCCTAGAGTAATGACATTTGAAGAGGCAAAACCTATAGTTCTTGAAGAGTATAAAAAACACTCTTTAATTTTAGCATTAGAAAAAAAGGCAAAGTCAAGATTAGACCTCTTTAACGGTCAAGATCTTGGTTTTGTCAGCAGAGATTCGATTAGGAAGATTGATGGTCTTAGTGATGCACAAAGTTCTGAATTTATAAATTATGTTTTTGATCAAAACAGTCTAAAAGGCTTTAAAATATTTGGAAACAAAGCTACAATGTACAGAATTTTGGAACAAAAATTGCTTAACAAAGATAAGTTTGATTTATATAAAAGTATTATCACCCAAAGTATTGTTACAAACAAGCAGAGTGAATTAAATAAAAATTTACTAATCAAGCTTAGAAAAACATATGATATAGAACAATATTATAAAGGAAAGTAGTTGAATAAAACAATATTAGGTATCGATATTGGATCTACTAAAATTTGTGCTATTATCGCCGAAAAAAATAGTAATGGTGATCTAAAAATACTAGGTGCGGGAATAGCAAAATCGCAAGGTTTAAAAAAAGGTATCATAACAAACATAGAACTGGCTTCAAATTCTATAAAAAATGCCCTAAACGATGCAAAAAGGGTAGCCGGTACACAGTTTGAAAATGTAGTTGTATCAATTTCCGGAGCTTATACTCAAAGCGTTGAGAGTGTCGGTGTTGTAAATGTACCAAACCACGAGATAGGAATAAAAGAGATAGACCGCGCAATGCGGATGGCAAATCACAATGCAAGTATTCCTAGTGAATATGAAAAACTCCATATACTGCCACATAATTTTAAAGTTGATACACAAGAGTTTATAGATGATCCATTGGGTATGAATGGCTCTAGACTAGAAGTGCAAGTACACATAATAACTGTACAAAAAACATCTTTAAACAATCTAGAAAAAGCGGTAAAACTAGCCGGAGTCAATATAGACAATATTGTCCTTGCAGGATATGCATCAGAGATAGCAGTAGCAAATGAGGATGAAAAAGAGCTAGGCGTTGTTGTTATCGATATAGGCGGTGCAAGTTGTAATATGATCATACATGCGGGAAACTCTATAAGATATAATGATTTTCTAGGAATTGGTTCAAACAATATAACAAATGATCTCTCAACTGCACTTCATACACCTTTAAGTGCAGCATCAAAGATAAAAATAAACTATGGAGCCCTAAACAACAGTTCAAGCGAGCTTATAGAACTTCCTATTATAGGAGATGATGGCTCTACACATGAGGTATCTTTGGAGATAGTCTCAAATGTTATATATGCGAGAGTCGAAGAGACATTGATGATATTAGCCAAAATGCTTGAAGATAGCGGTTTTAAAGATCAAATTGGCGCAGGAATAATACTTACAGGTGGCTTTACAAAAATAGGTGGTATAAAAGATTTGGCAACAGCTATTTTCGATAATCTTCCTGCAAGAGTAGCAAAGCCAAGAGAGATGGAAGGATTATTTGAAACTCTCAGAGATCCTAGCTACGCCACTGCTGTTGGTCTTGTCATGTATGGTGGAGGTTTCTTCACACCATACGAGGTTGATTCCAATAAAAATTTGAGATATAAAAATGAGATTATAGAATCAAAAAAAGTTTTAGAAGAGACTTTTATAGACGAAGGTATAGAAAAAGTAATAAAAAAAGACAAAATATTGAGTCCAAAAGATAAATTGGCCCAACTGGCCATAATGGAAGATGACAATAAAACAGATGGTTTTTTCAAAAAATTATGGAACCGTTTAACACAACTATTTTAAGAGGAGAAAAGGCATGAGTGGCTTTAGCATAGAAGAAACAAGATATACATATGGTGCAAAGATAAAAGTTATAGGCGTTGGTGGCGGTGGTGGAAATATGATTAATCATATGATCAATGAAGGAATAAGTGGAATAGACCTCATTGTTGCCAATACTGATGCTCAAGCACTTGATTACTCACAAGCTACTACAAAAATTCAATTGGGCGAGAAAAAAACAAAAGGACTTGGTGCCGGCATGCTTCCTGATGTGGGCAGAGAATCAGCACTTGAGAGTTATGAAGAGATAAAATGCGCTCTTGAAAATGCAGATATAGTTTTTATAGCTTCAGGTTTTGGTGGTGGAACAGGAACAGGGGCTGCTCCAATTATCGCTCAAGCTGCAAAAGAGGTGGGTGCTCTAACTGTTTCAGTTATCACTAAACCATTTATGTTTGAAGGAAGAAAGAGAACAAAGCTGGCTGAAGCCGGTATAAATGAGCTAAAAAAAGAGAGTGACTCTATAGTAGTTATTCCAAATGAGAAGCTGCTCTCCATCGTAGATAAAAATCTAGGAATAAAAGAGAGTTTTAAAATAGTAGATGATGTTTTAAGTAGAGCAGTAGGAGGAATGAGTTTAGTTGTGTTATCCTCCGGACAAAGCGATATTAATCTGGATTTTGCAGATGTAAGAACTATCATGAGCCATCGAGGAATGGCCCTTATGGGCGTAGGTGAAAGTAGTGGTGAGGGTGCAGCACTAGATGCCATCAAAAGTGCTGTTGAGTCTCCTTTATTGGACAATATGGCGATAGATGGAGCACTAGGAGTTCTTGTGCACTTTCATATCCATCCAGATTGCCCGATCACAGAAATTAGTGATGCTATGGGAGTAGTGTATGATAGTGCTGATGAAGATGCAGATGTTATATTTGGTACTACTACAGATGAAAATATGGAAAACAATAGAGTAAGAGTAACAATAGTAGCTACAGGTTTTGATAAAAAACTAGAACCAGAAAAGATAGAAGCAAATATAAATCAAATTAATATGCAAGAGAGAATTACCAGAATGAAGAAAGTGGTTGGTGGATATGAAGATAGAGAAGATTATCTAGAGATACCAACTTTCATGCGAAATCAAATGGATTAAGTCTTATACTCTGCTTTTAAAGCTCAAGAGCTTAATTCATAAGCTCTTGACTTGGTCTTGAAAACAGATATCCTTGTGAAAAATCGACACCTAAATTACACAAAATATCAAATGTAGCTTCATCTTCAACAAATTCAGCTATAGTCTTTATATTCATTTTCTTAGCAAAATGCAAAATACTCTCCACGGTTGCAAGCTGAGCTCTGTTTTTATCAATATTTTTTATCAAAGAGCCGTCTATCTTAATAAAATCTATATTCAGCCTAGCCAAATATCCAAAATTAGAATAGCCTGTTCCAAAATCATCAATAGCTATTTTGCAACCATATCTCTTTACAAGCCTGATAAAAACCAATAGCTCTTCAAAATTTTCTATTCCTTCAGATTCAACTATCTCTAAAACAACTCTTGAACCACATCTATATTTTTCAAGATGTTTTATTAATACTCCAACTACTTTATTTGACAGGATATCTTGGAGCGATAAGTTTATGGAAAATTCATACTTTTCATCAGCAAACTTCGCAAATGATTTTTCTATCATAATTTTTGTAAGTCTATTGTATAATTTTGCTTTTTTTGCATGCTCTAGGAAAAAAAATGGTGAAATTATCTTGCCATTATTCTCTTTTAGTCTGATTAAAGATTCGTATTTTGTTATTTTTTTGGTTTGATTATCCACAATTCCCTGAAAAAAGGGTATAAATCTATCCTCCTTTAGGCCCTGTTTTATATTCGTAATCACCCTTATATTGTCCTCAATTTGCTTTACCAAACTTTTATTGTCATTAAAAAATACTATTTGTTGCTTAGATGATTTTGACTCCTTTAGTGCAATATGAGCTTGCTTGTAGATATCTGCTCTTTTTCCATATGCAACACCACAAGACAAAAAAATAGATAAATCGTTGTGTAGAAGCATATAATTATCACTTTCCAATTCTAATACCATATTAGTTATCTCATTTCTAGCTACTTCATCTAAGCCATGTCTGCAGAGTACTGCAAATTCATCTCCACTTATTCTAAACACTTCTGTCTTGATTTTTTTAAGATTTTGTGCAAACTTCTTTAAAAATAGATCACCTTGTTCATAACCAAAATAGTCATTAATATCTGAAAATCTATCAATATTGATAAGAATCAATGAAGCTTTATCCTCTTTTTCTGCGCTTAGAATATGATGTAATGCACTTCTATTTTGGATACCTGTTAGATCATCTTTGTATTGCTGTTTTATAATTTCATCTTTCTTTACAAGTTCACTTACATCTATTCTTGCTGAAATATACTCTAGTATTTCACCATCATCATCTAGAATTGGCATAATGGTACTCTTTACATAGTAGTCACTTCCATCTTTGGCAAGATTTTTAATAGTTCCTTTCCATACTTTTTTAGAAGTTATAGTTCTCCACAAATTCACAAATATATCTCTATCTGTATCTGGATGCTTTATTATATTATGA
>JALVAU010000344.1 GCA_027011025.1 Campylobacteraceae bacterium
CTTCTATATAGATAATAAAAAAGTTAAAGTAAACTATAAAAGTAGTCCATCTTTGGTAAAAATCACAAAAGAGATTCGTCAAAGAGGCATAAGAGGACCGATACTGCTTAGATTTCCTCACCTGATAGAAAAACAGATAGATTTGATATATGAAAACTTTAAAAATGCAAAAGATGAATTTAACTATAGAGGCTTATTTAATGCCGTATATCCTCTAAAGGTAAATCAATATCCAAATTTTGTAAAAAATCTTGTCCATATAGGTGAAAAGTACAACTACGGACTAGAAGCAGGAAGTAAAGCAGAACTACTACTTGCTATGGCTTACAGCAATGAATACTCCCCTATAACGGTAAACGGTTTTAAAGACAAAGAGATGATATCTTTGGGTTTTATAGCAAAAGAGATGGGACACAATATCACTTTGACGATAGAGGGTCTGAATGAACTAGACAATATCATCAAAATCAGCAAAGAGAGATTTTCTTGCACACCAAATATCGGACTTAGGATAAGATTACATAGTTCTGGCATCGGCATATGGGCAAAAAGCGGGGGGATAAATTCAAAATTTGGTCTAACTTCAACCGAGCTTATAGAGGCTATGGAAAAGTTTAAAGAGTCAAATTTAATAGAAAATTTCAAAATGATTCACTTTCATATCGGCTCACAAATATCAGAAATAGGTCCCCTAAAAAAAGCACTAAGAGAAGCCGGCAATATATATGCCCAACTCAAAAAAATGGGAGCAACTGCACTAGATTCCATAAATCTTGGCGGTGGACTAGCCGTGGAATACTCTCAATACAAAGATGAAATAAAGAGAAACTATACCTTAAGAGAGTATGCAAATGATGTTGTCTATCTCCTAAAAGATATATCTACTACAAAGAGGGTAAAAGAGCCAAATATCTATATAGAATCGGGCAGATATATAGCTGCTTCACATGCGGTATTGATAGCCCCTGTTTTGGAGCTTTTTTCACAAGAATATACTGAAAAAAAACTGAAACTAAAAGAGAGCAATCCCCCTTTGGTTCAAGAACTTTATGAACTATACAATACGATAGACAGCACCTATGCACAAGAGTATCTACACGATAGTATAGATCATATGAATTCACTGCTGACTCTGTTTGATCTAGGATATATCGATCTTATAGACAGAAGCAATACAGAGGTGCTAGTAAACCTCATCATCAAAAAAGCTATCGCTCTTCTTAAAGACAGAGACTCAAAAGAGCTGTTGCAGATACAAGATATGATACAAGAGAGATACCTTATAAATTTTTCTATCTTCCAAAGCTTACCTGATTTTTGGGGAATAGCACAAAATTTTCCCGTAATGCCACTAGACAGGCTAGATGAAAAACCCACAAGATCTGCTTCTATATGGGATATCACTTGCGATAGTGATGGAGAGATAAGTTATAACAGAGAACAGCCTCTGTTTTTGCATGAATTAGATGTTACAAAAGAGGATTATTTTCTTGGTTTTTTTCTAGTAGGAGCATACCAGGAAGTTTTAGGAATGAAACACAATCTATTCACACATCCAAGCGAAGCAACTATCACCATAGATGAGAGTGGATATAAAATAGAAAATATCTTAGAATCTCAGTCTATTTTAGATATTATGGAAGATTTAGATTACGATATCAAAGAGTTAAAAGAAAAATTGGATAAAAAAATCAAAAAATCAAAATATATAGACGAGAAGGCAAAAGAAAATATATCAAAAGAGATCTATCTGTTTTTAAATGACAATGGATATCTCAAAACGATTAATTAAGGAAAAATTATGACAGGAAAGATTGGTTTATGGCAACAGATAAGAGAGGATTTTGCACAACCTC
>JALVAU010000345.1 GCA_027011025.1 Campylobacteraceae bacterium
AACCAAGATAGCGTACAAATTGTTATAGATAGCCTTACCCACTTACAAAAGAGTGATAATCTCGCTATTTTTTCATATGTCATATTAGAAAACCATCTACACCTCGTAGCTCAAAGTGATGATATTGCTAAAAGTATGCAAAAGTTTAAAGCGTATACTGCTTATGAGTTATTGGAACGAGTCAACAAAAAACAGTTCCGTCTCAAAGTATTGATATTTATTTTCGTAAACGGTTTCGGTAGATTTTATCTACATCAACAACTTAAATAAAATACTTTGAGCCTCATCTAAAGAGAAGATTTTATCTTTTTTGGTATCTTTGTCTATAATAACTCTAACCTCTCCTTTTTGGTTTTTTACTTTTACTTTAAGTCCATTATTACACTCTATAAAGCTCTCTATGGTCTCTTTACTATTACCCATTTTGATAGTTGTGTTTAACAGACGCTTCTCTAACTGTTTAAGTGTTGGGCTTTTTGAGAAGTCTATTTTGTCACCAACTCTTTGTGGGTTTTTAGAGAGCCATTGCCAAAAATGGTTAATCTCTTCAGGGTTTCTGAGCTGTTTATGTTCACCATCTTGGGTAATAATAGAGAGTTTATTGTAGCTATTTATATAAAAGGTTGTATTTTTATCCCATTTAGGAACTCCATTACAGATAGGTTGAGAGGTTATAGCAAATTTTTTGGTAACAGTAAGAACAAAATTTTCAAATTCTGTTGTTGTTAACTCTGGAAAAGGCTCTTTTTTAGGGGTATTTGAGCTTTTTTCTACTGTTGGGGAAACACTTAGTCTTTTAATTGTCTCCTCTTGCTCTTTTATCTTCTCTTCTTTCTCTTTTAGCTCTTGTTTAAGCTTTTTTACCTCTTTGTCTTGACTTGGAAGTACCAATTTAGAGTTATACTCTTCTCCTTTTTCAGTCAGTCTTATTCCCCTAAGTTTAGGCTTCCCTTGCCACTGCTTTACCTCTACTATTTTAGTATCAATCAACTCTAAATCTTTTAGAACTTTTAAAGAGGCTTCAAAAGTTTTTTGGTTCATAGCAGGTAAATCTGACATAACTTTACTAGTAGCAATTACAAAATAACCATCTACTTCCAATGCCCAATAGATAACATTGACCATATATGCCATTAAATCTGTTTGAGTGTGGGAAAGGTGATATTTTTCTTGAAAAAGAAGGTCTTTTACTAAAGTTATGGTTCTGTTTGGTAGTGCTGACATGGTCAATCCTTGAAAATTTTAATTTTCAAGAGTCCAGTTACCAACATCTCTTGATAAACAAGAAAAAAACAGTAGCCATTAAAGGCAGACTTAACCAATAGACTGATAAAATTCTATCAGCCTAGGTTAGAAGTAGAGTTGTTGGATTTTGTCGTCTTGGTAGCTCTACTTCATTTCTTTCTTGTTCTGATTTCACCATTCTATAGCAATGTTACTTAGAGAAAAATTAATAGTTTTGGATTTTTTTTGTTAAATTTTATTGGGCTAACCCCTGAAAAATAGGTGCAATAATGAATTATTTTAAAGCGATTTTTTAAAATCTTTTTTTGGGAATAATTTATTATTGTACCTAGGTTTTTAGGTGTTAATATTTTATCCCAATATTCGGGTACATCTGCCATCGCTACCTTAAAAAATAGACTAAAAGATACAACTTTTTACCGTCCTATGTCACTTGATATGAAAATGAAAAATACAGCTAATTGTGAAAAAAACCCACATACTCTTTTCTGTTTATGTTGAAAAGAGTTAAATATTTTATTTTAAATATAAAAAAACCATAAAATTCCCTCTATTCCCTAAAAATAGGGGGGGGTAACTCTTCCAATCCATAAAAAAACACGCTAGTATAC
>JALVAU010000346.1 GCA_027011025.1 Campylobacteraceae bacterium
GAATGGTTTACATTGGTTTTAAAAAGGTAATAAATGGCACTGAATAATAATAGAAAAGATACAAATAAAAAGGGTGATAATAATTTTTTTAATCAAAATCCCTTGATAGTTTTTGCAATTTTTTCGATAGTAATAATTGTAATATTTAAAAATTTCATAACACCTGATGATGGTATGATGAGTAATTCTGTGGAAAATTCACAAAACAGCATCACTAGAAATATAAACTATTTTCAGTTTAAAGAGATGGTAAAAGAGGGTAAACTCTCTTATGTAGCAATAGGTCAAACGACCATAAGAGCCTATGTTCAAAATGGAGCTACAAAAGATATATATATCATCAAAAAGGTAGCAGGCGATAATAATCTCATAGCTCAACTAGAAGCAAAAAAGATACCTTATGGTGGATATAATGAGACAAATATATTTACTGAGATTCTCTTCTCTTGGGTACTTCCTATATTTATATTTTTTGGAATTTGGATGCTTTTAGCAAACAGAATGCAAAAAAATATGGGTGGCGGAATTTTAGGTATGGGCAGTAGTAAAAAGCTCGTAAACTCTGAAAAACCAAAAGTAAAATTTGATGATGTTGCAGGTGTGCAGGAGGCAAAAGAGGAAGTCAAGGAGATAGTTGATTTTTTAAAGCATCCCGATAGATATATAAATCTAGGGGCAAAGATACCAAAGGGAGTCTTGCTTGTAGGACCTCCGGGTACAGGTAAAACACTTTTGGCAAAAGCTGTTGCAGGAGAGGCTGATGTTCCATTTTTCTCAGTATCCGGCTCATCATTTATAGAGATGTTTGTTGGAGTTGGAGCAAGTAGAGTAAGAGATCTGTTTGAAAATGCAAAAAAAGAGGCTCCAGCAATTGTTTTTATAGATGAGATAGATGCTATAGGAAAAAGCCGTGCAGCAAATGGTCAAATGGGTGGAAATGATGAAAGAGAGCAGACATTAAACCAGCTCTTAGCAGAGATGGACGGTTTTAGCTCAGATAAATCCCCTGTTATCGTTTTGGCAGCTACAAACAGACCTGAAGTCTTGGATGCTGCGCTTTTGAGACCGGGAAGATTTGATAGACAGGTTCTTGTCGATAAGCCAGATTTTCAAGGTAGGATTGATATACTCAAAGTTCATATCACAGATATAAAACTTGCAAAAGATATAGATATTAAAGAGATAGCTAGACTTACTGCCGGACTTGCCGGAGCTGATCTTGCAAATATCATCAATGAAGCCGCACTTCTAGCAGGTAGAAAAAGTAAAGAGTATGTAGAGCAAAAAGATATGGTAGAAGCTGTTGAGAGAGCAATAGCTGGCTTGGAGAAAAAGAGTAGAAGAATAAATCCAAAAGAGAAGAAGATAGTCGCTTACCATGAGAGTGGACATGCTCTTATAGCTGAAACTACTAAGGGAGCAAAAAGCGTCTCTAAAGTCTCTATTATTCCAAGAGGTTTAGCAGCGCTCGGTTATACACTAAATACTCCCGAAGAGAATAAATTTTTGATGCAAAAACATGAGCTTATTGCTGAGATCGATGTTCTTTTAGGAGGTAGAGGAGCTGAAGAGGTATTTTTAGGAGAGATTTCTACGGGAGCCGGAAATGACCTTGAGAGGGCAACAGATATCGTTAAATCCATGGTAGGTATATACGGTATGAGTGATGTTGCAGGGTTAATGGTTCTAGAGAAACAAAGAAATACATTTCTAGCCGGTGGCAGTTCAAAAGAGTATAGTGAAAAGATGGCAGAAAATCTGGATAATTATATCATTTCAATGCTAGATGAAAGATACAAAATTGTCAAGGAGAGATTAGAAAAGTATAGAGAGTGTATAGAGAGGATAGTTGTAGAGCTAAGAGAGTTTGAGACAATAAATGGTGATAAACTAAGAGAGATAATATCAGCTTTTGAAAAAGAGAATGATATGCCTAGCATGATGCATTACGAAGATAAAGAGAGTACTCAGCAAGATAAAGAGAGCTAATTTATGATGAGAACACATACTACGACAGAGCTGATCGCAAAAGAGGGCTGGAAGTATGTAGGTGTCTCTTTTCTTTTTTTTCTTATATCCTTTTGTGTTGGATATTTAGAGTGGGTTTTTTTGATTGTTTTTTTGAGTACGGCTTATCTGTATAGAAACTTTGAGAGGATTCCTGCCGAAGACGATAAGCTAGCACTCTTGGCACCGGCTGATGGAAAGATTATAGATATTTCCAAAGTGATTCTTCAAGATAAAGCAGAGTTTCTAAAAGTAGAGATTGCCAAGAGTATAGCAGATGCCTCTTTGCTTAGATCTCCTATTTTAGCAAATATATCAAGCACAAAAAGAGTACATGGGCTTTTTTTAGATACACAAAGCTCTCTTGGAAAAAAATTGAATGAGAGAGCTATATTAACTTTAGAGTCTAGTCTTAAACCTATCATTATCATAGTAACAGCTGGATTTTTCAGCAGAAGCGTAGAGCTATTTAAGAGTGTTGGCCCACTAAAATTTGCACAAAGATTTGGTGTTTTACTTGATGGAAATGTAGAGTTGCTCTTGCCTATAGATACTAGAATCAAAGTAAGTTTAGGAGATAGTGTTAGAGCCGGGGAGAGTGTTCTGGGCTATTTTTCGTATGGTATTACAAATGGCACGCAACAATAAACCACAACTTATATACATAATTCCCAATCTTTTCACAGCTGCTAGTGCATTCATAGGAGTTATTAGCATACTTACTTCTGTTAAGGGTGATTTTCAAAAAGCAGCTATCTTCATACTTATTTCATTGGTATTTGATGGTTTAGATGGCAGGGTTGCAAGACTCACTAAAACAACGAGTAAATTTGGTGCAGAGTTTGACTCCTTAGCTGATATTGTTGCTTTTGGTGTAGCGCCTGCTGTCCTTTTTTATTATAGTATCGGTATTCACTATGGAAAAGTAGGTTCACTGCTCACTGCTATGTATGTTGTTTTTGGTGCTATTAGGCTTGCTAGATTTAATGTCATGATTGGAATAAGTGAACCATCAGTCTTTATAGGTGTGCCTATCCCGACTGCTGCTGTTGTGTTGGCGATGTGGATTATGATACATCAAAGGTATCTTTTTTTTAGAGATTTTGATTTTATTATCGTTTTGGGTGTTGCAATTTTATCTCTACTGATGGTTAGTAATATAAGATACCCAAGTTTTAAAAAGATAGATTTGGAGAAGCAAAATTTTCTAAAAGTTCTTATATACCTCATTATGGTTTTTTCTTTAGTTTATATATTTCCTATTGAAAGCATATCTATAATCATAACGATATATCTCTTTTATGGTCTTTTTAGAGGAATTTATAATTTTTGGATTGCAAAATACAAAAAAACCTAGTATAATCACGGAAAATAAAAACTTTTAAAGGAGTCGTGATGAATAGTGTCCATATTGGCATAGCCAAATCAATCAAATTTTTACCCAAAATAGAGACTAAAAACGCTCTCCTGCAAAACTTACTCTTTCTCTCATAAAATAAAAATTCAGATACAACAACAAAGGTTTGTGTAAAAACACAAAATATATACAAAATAAAGGTAATAAGATGAATAATTACAGAGCAACAGCTCGTGCTTTAGCACATAAAAATAGTAATTTCTTGGCGGCAGCCAAAGCTTTAGTCGCGAGGAATCTGCCCATAAATTTTTCTTTAAAAGGGCACAAAAATTTAAAATGCCATTTATGGGCAGAGGGGACAATAAAATGAATAATATAATAATATTTGATACAACACTAAGAGATGGAGAACAGAGTCCTGGTGCTTCGATGAATACTGAAGAAAAAATTCAGATGGCTTTACAGTTAGAAAAATTAGGAGTTGATGTTATAGAGGCAGGTTTTGCTGCCGCTAGTCCTGGTGATGCTGATGCGATTTCAAGGATAAGTGAACAGGTACAAAATTCTACGATTTGTTCATTGTCTAGAGCGATAAGCAGTGACATAAAAGCAGCAGGTGATGCGATAGCTAAAGCAAATAAGAGAAGAATCCACACTTTTATAGCTACAAGTCCAATACACATGGAGTATAAGCTAAAAATGTCTCCGGATGAGGTGATAAAAAGGGCAGTTGATGCTGTCAGTTATGCAAAGACATTTTGTGATGATGTGGAGTTTAGTTGTGAAGATGCCGGCAGAAGTGATATAGGATTTTTGAAAGAGATTTTAGATGCTGTGATAGAGGTGGGTGCAAATACTCTAAACATTCCTGATACTGTAGGCTACAGAATGCCTAGCGAGATGGGAGCTATGATAAAGGAGTTATCAGGTTTTATTTCTAATAGAGCGATACTCTCTGTGCATAACCACAATGATTTAGGATTGGCAACTGCTAGCTCAATTGCCTGCATACAAAATGGAGCAAGACAAGTTGAGTGTACCATAAATGGACTTGGAGAGAGAGCTGGAAATGCAGCACTTGAAGAGGTGGTTATGATACTTAAAACTAGAAAAGATATTTTTAAAGATTTTAGTACGAATATCAATATAAAAGAGATATATGCAACAAGTCGCCTAGTATCATCAATTACCGGTATTGAAACCCAACCAAACAAAGCGATAGTTGGGAAAAATGCTTTTGCTCATGAAAGTGGCATACATCAAGACGGTATCTTAAAACATGCTCAAACATATGAGATAATGAGTGCCCAAGATATAGGGCTTGATAAAAACTCTTTGGTTATGGGAAAACACTCAGGTCGCCATGCATTTAGTGAAAAACTTAAAAAATTAGGATTTAATTTAAGTGATGAAGAGCTTATAAAAGCTTTTGAAAGATTTAAGATTTTGGCTGATTCTAAAAAAGAGATTTTTGACGATGATATAAGAGCTCTTGTTTCTGCTGAAATCACAAAAGCACAAGAGGTTTACAAGCTAGTGACCCTGCAGCTATCAGATTGTAACCCAGGAGGTGTTCCAAGTGCTGCTGTGACTATAGAGCATAACGGAAAAGATATAACAGATGCCGCTATAGGCAATGGAACTATGGATGCTATATTTAAAGTAATTGACAGGGTTTGCGGAGTAAATGGAAAGTTAAAAGAGTATAAAGTAGATTCTGTAACTCAAGGCAAAGATGCCTTGGCAAAAGTTGTTGTAAAAGTGGTATTTGATGAGAGTAAACCTGCTATTATGGGGCATGGTTTGAGTGTAGATACAATGCTTGCAACCGCTAGAGCCTATATAGGTGCACTAAACAGTTATATATCCATGAAAGACGGGTTGAGAAATGTCAAGGATAAACTTATATGATATTTCTTTACATGTAGAGGCTATTTAGTCTCTACATGTCTATTTTAAAGCTAAAAAATTTGGATTTAAAGCCTATATCACCTATCTTTGCATACTGTATAGATGCCCCTTTTAGATTTTTTACTTCTTGATACAGTAAGCCAAGTGCATATCTACTTTCCATATTGTCAGGGTCTATTAGTTTAGATAATTCTAGTAAAGCTATGGCATTTTGGGTGTGTTTTGCACCTATGGATGCAACTGCTGCTAAAAAAATTGTTCTACTATCTTTTTGTTTATGCTCATCTATAAGTTTATTGTACAACACATAAGACTCTTCAAAATTATGGGTAAATATATCAAGATAAGCTAGTGTATTTGTAAGAGCTTGTGTATCATCTCTCTCTAGAGGTAGAACTTTTTTTATTTCATCTCTCTTGTGGAAGAGCATGCCTGAGATTTGAAGCAGTTTAACATACTGACTTCTAGCAATTTGTGGACCATAGTAAAAACTACTCATATCTAAAGAGCTATTTTTAAAATCTATTTGAAATGCTTTTGCATAATCTTTTATGCTTTTTTGGGAATTTTTCATATCAAAATAGATGATATTGCTCAACAAGTCATTTGGCAACAGTGCTTTTAACTCTTGAGTTTTAACTCTGTAAAACTTTTGATTTGATATTTTTTGTGAAATGATAATATCAAAAACCAAATTTAAAGGATTTTTATTTTTATCAGTTTCAATCCATCTTGATAGTGAGAATTGATTGTTTTCACTTAAATTTAGAAGAGACATATATAGATTGACATCTTTTAATTTTTTATCAAAATTTATACTTGCTTTTATATCATCACTCAATTTTGCTATATTCTTATGAATTAATTTACCTGTAAATACAGCATAAACTCCTGCTAGATAGTTTGTATTATCTAGATGATAACTATTTGCAAAATGTTTGTAAGCAAGGGCATAATTTCCCATTTGTGCATATGTTAAAGCTAGATCATAGTGTAAAATAGAGTGTTGAGGATATGAAGGCAAGAGAGATTTAAAGATTTTATTTGCTTGAAGCGTATGATTTGAGAGTGCCTTTTTTATGCCTTTTCCTATGGAGTAGTTTACCTTGGAGATGGTAGAGCTTGTCTTTAGGTAAGATAGAGCCGGAGCCAACCTGTCTAAAAACAGATTTAATCCACCCTTCCTGATGTATTCTACAGTTTGACTTGCATTAAACACCTTGTAGGGTGAAAAATAAAATAGTATGGAGTATATATTTTCTTCATTATAAAAAAGCTCTTTTGTAAACTCTTTTTGTGCGATATTTACATCGAAAAGAGACTTTTTTAATATTGTTTTGATTGGATATATCTCTTTTTTGTCTCTTTTGTTTAGTTTTTGAAAATCTTTTAGTAGTGTTGCACTGGTTTTTAAATTTCCCAGCTGGTTTTCTACCAAAGCCAAAGCCATCTTTAGTTTTATCGGTTCATCAGTGTAGTTTAGTGAT
>JALVAU010000347.1 GCA_027011025.1 Campylobacteraceae bacterium
GCTATAAAACTAAATGTTACTGACTACATAGAGCAGGAGAAGAGAGTTATATATCTTGCGCAACATGATCAGTTGACAGGCCTGAAAAATAGAAGAGCTATGGAGGTTGAAGTAGAGCAAAATATAAAAGATGCAAAAGATACAGATGCTAGGGTGGCAATTTTATTTTTGGATTTGGATAATTTTAAAATTATAAATGATTCGCTAGGACACAATATTGGTGATTTATTATTAAAATCTATAGCAAAAAGATTGAAAAACAATTTAGACAGCAGTGATGGCATTTATAGATTTGGAGGAGATGAGTTTGCTATAGTTGTAACAAAAAATGTCAATGAAGAAAATATTCTTATGATCGCAAAAAGAGTTATGAGTCTTGTTAATCAACCATTGATTATAGAAAATAATGATATATCTAGCTCAGCTAGCATAGGAATATCTCTTTATCCAGAAGATGGGGAAGATATAAATACTCTACTAAAAAATGCAGATATCGCGATGTATAGTTCTAAAATGAGTGGTAAAAATAGATATAAATTTTATTATGAAAATTTTTCACAAGAGTTAAAAAAGAGTATAGACATAGAGCATGAACTCTCAAATGCGTTGAAAAATGGTGAGTTTTCAGTGGTTTATCAACCCAAGTACAACCTAAAAAGTAAAAATATATTTGCCCTAGAGCTACTAATAAGATGGAATAATAAAAAAATTGGTTATATATCTCCAAATATTTTTATACCGATAGCGGAAAATGTAGGGTTGATATATGATATAGGCAAGTATGTTTTTAGGGAGGCTTGTAGAGATTTTAAAGATTTAAAACAAAATTTGACAGATTTAAAACATATATCTGTAAATGTATCAGCAGTACAGTTAAGTTATAAGAATCTTAAAAAAGATTTTGACAAGATTATGAAAGAAGAAAAAGTAACACCAAAAAATTTAGCTATAGAGATAACAGAAACAAGCCTGATGAGAAATATAGAGGAAAATGTAAAAATTCTAAGTGAATTTTCAAGCGCAGGTTTTACAATATGTATGGATGATTTTGGTACAGGATATTCATCTCTAAATTATTTGATACAGTTGCCTATAGACAATATTAAAATAGACAAAACATTTGTAGATGTTATATTTAGCGGTAAAAAAGAGTTAGAAATGATAAAATCTATCATATCTATAAGTGATAATCTTGATTTTCGAACTATAGCAGAAGGCATTGAAACGCAGGAACAAGAAGATTTACTAAGAGAGTTGGGTGTTGATTTTGGACAAGGTTTTTACTTTTCAAAACCTCTATCTAAAAGAGAGTTGCTTGCAAAATTTAAATAGAGAGCACCCCTATAAATGTTCAATATTTTGTAGTTTTATATACATTAAAGAGGTCATGATAGCATCACTTAGAGCATCATGTTTGCCAAATATAGGTAAATCCAAGTCTTTCATGATGGTGTCAAATCTTAAATCAATCCTTCCATCTGGTATGATTCTTCTTTTTTTTCTATGATAAATCTCAGAGACTTCTATCTGTTTGTTTGGTAATTTAATTCCAAGATATGGTTTCAGATATCTATTTATCATTCTCATGTCAAACTCCAGATAGTATCCAGCAAGCGTTCTGTTGCCGATAAAATATAAAAAATCTTCAAGAGCATCTTGTGGATTTTTTCCATTTTCTAAATCAATATTTCTTATGTGGTGTATTTTAATGCTCTCTTCATTAATGTCTCTCTTAGGCTTTATAAAAATTTCAAATTTTTGGGATGTAAGTATTTTGTTGCCCTTTAACTTAACTGCCCCGATAGAGAGAATTTCATCTTTTTTTGGATTTAAGCCGGTTGTTTCC
>JALVAU010000348.1 GCA_027011025.1 Campylobacteraceae bacterium
AACCATCAAGTGTACATTTGGCAGTTCTGAATTCTCTTTCTTTAAGTGTTCTATCACTTTCTTCACTTTTTGACTACTGCCCTGTTTTGATACGAGAAGAGCATCATTTGTAGAGACTACAACCAAATCATTTACATCAATGAGAGCTACTTTTTTACTTGCCAAGACTAGGTTATTTGTAGAATTAATATCTATGAGATTATCACTTTTCGTATTGTTATTCTCGTTTTTTTCAAGTTCTACATGTAGAGAATCAAAACTACCTAAATCACTCCAGTCTATATCACTTGGAATAACTTTTACTTTTTTGCTCTTTTCCATAACTGCATAATCTATGCTATCTTCTGGTATGTTTAACATATCTTCTAGTTTTACTCTTGCTATCTTATCTCTGCTCGCATTTTTATAGGCAATTTTTGAAGCTTCGTGAATCTTAGGTGAATACTTTTTTAGCTCATCTAAAAAAACACCTGCCTTAAAACAAAACATACCGCTGTTCCAAAAGTAATTTTGATTTTTCAGGTACTTTTGTGCTGTTTTTAAATCTGGTTTTTCATGAAATTCTTTTACATCGTATCCGTTCGCTTCTATATAGCCAAAGCCTGTTTGGGCAAATGTAGGTGTTATGCCAAATGTGACCAAATTGTCATCTTGTGCTAACTCTTTTGCTTTGACAACTGCTTCTTTGTATCTTTTTTTATTTTTTATTAAATGGTCTGAAGATAAAACCAACAAAATATCATCATAATCAAATCCAAAAGAGGCAATAGCTATGGCAGCAGCAGTGTTTCTGCCTACAGGTTCTAAGATAAACTTTTCACACTCCGTCTCTATCTCTTGCGCCTGATCTAGGGCTACAAAATACTGCTCTTCGTTTGAGACAATCTGAAATTCTGAACATATATCTCTATTTCTCTCTAAAGTCATCTGAAATAGAGATTTATCTAAAAAGAGTTTGACAAACTGCTTTGGCATAAGTTTTCTACTTATAGGCCAAAGTCTAGTGCCATTTCCACCTGCTAAAACAACTGCTTTCATAATATATACCCCACAATAAGCCCCTAATCTTATATCAACTTAAATAAGGGGCTATTTTATGGGGATTATAGCAAAACTAAAGTAAATATATACTTTTCTCATAAGTTTTAATCTTACGCCATAAATCCTGCATATCTTACTATTTGTCCATAGTTGTACCTAGCTCAATAATCTGCAATCCACCTGCCCTGTCTGCTACGAAAAGATACGCTCCATCATCTGAAAGTACAGATTCAAAAGCATTTCCTGTAGTATCTACTGTCTCAACTATTTTGGGATTTGTTATGTCTGATATATCATATATATCCACACCGGGATATGATGCACAAACGAATGCTTTTGTTCCATTTTTTGATAGTGTTACATTAAATGAATACCCAGCATTATCCAAAGGAGGAACTATAGATGGGGGTGTTGTAGAGAGCAGTGTCACCGATGGTAGGTTTGAGGCATCAAATATCATCAAACCTGCATCCAAATCAGCTACAAACATAGTATCTGAAGATATAGTTATATCGCTTCTAGCCTCATAGTTTGAAACCTCTTTTTGAGCTTCTCCTACTTTAGCTTTTGTACTAATATCACTAATGGTTATATTTCTATCATAGGCATCTGAAGTAAAAGCATAACCTTTATAAACCTCTACACTATCTGTATAGCTACCGCTAACAGGGATATTTCCTGTCTTTTCATATGTTGAAAGACTAAACATATTTATGCCATCATAACCACTTGCCACATAGATCGTTGAATCATCTATCGAGATAGCTCTAGCGTAACCCGATATGATGCTTTTAACTATAGATG
>JALVAU010000349.1 GCA_027011025.1 Campylobacteraceae bacterium
GCACTACATCAAAAGTTGAGTTAGTTTGTTGGTGGAGTAATAAGTCAGGTTTATTTAAAACTTTAAAATTTTACAAAAGGATTAAAATGAAAAAATTAAGCACAAATATTGTAGTTGGTCTCATGCTAGCCTCATCACTGTTTGCCGACTCTGGGGACAAATTAAAGCAGGATATTAGTAAGGTATTTACAAATGGAAAACTAGATACAAGTTCCATAAATATCATTGCCCAAGACAAATCACCAGATTTAAAAGGTTTGCAAATTGCAATCGGAACCATAAAAGGTAATCCAAAACCATTTCTATTGCTATACAATAAAGACACAATCATAATCGGCAATATAAGAGATAGAAAAAGTGGAAAAAATATATTTAAACCATTTATAGAAAAAAACAGGGATAAAATTCAAAAAGCTCTAAAAAACATGCAAAAACAAGAAGCAAGTAAAGAAGTACAAAGAAACAAAACTTCAATTTCATTACTAAACAATGCCTTTAAAGACTTGGTATTTAAGATCAAGGGTGGAAATCCAAAAGGCAAAACAATCTACCTAATCACAGATCCAAATTGTCCATATTGCAAAAGATATGAAAAAAATCAACTGCCAAGTGTGATTAAAAATTCAAAAGAGGTGAGAGTTATACCTCTATTTTTAAATATACCGGGGCACGAGACTTCTGCTATGAGAGCAAGCTGGTTATTGGAAAATTACAAAAATGATAAAAATGCAGATATGCTTTCACTTATGCACAAGGCATCAAATGCAAAAGACAATACATATAAAGAGGTAGATAAGGAATTTGCAAAGGAAAAAATTGCTCAAATGAAAAAATTCTTAGCAAAAGGTTTGGTTCGAGGAACACCTACAGTATTTGATGAAAATGGTAACTCCGCAAGATAAATAGAGGTAAGATTACAGAGCTAAGGGCTAAATCCCTAGCTCTGTATTGATCTTCTTTTTATCAAATCCACATATCCATCTGCTTCCTATCAAAACAGCAGGTACTCCCTTGCATCCGTGCCTTTGGCAATCTTTTGCAGCAGCTTCATCTTTGCTTATATCTATAGCCTTAAATTTTACCCCTTTACTCTTCAGATAGGTCTTAGCAGTTGTGCACCAATGACATCCCGGAGCCGTAAATAGAACTACTCTCTTTTGTTTTTTTATTTCACTCATATTTAGTATTACCTCCTTATCATTTTTTTATAGATACCATTTTAACATAAAATGCAAGAGAAATCAGAAGTACAGAGACTCCACCTATGAGATATATAGCTGATATTATATTTGCGGGATCAGTTATAGCAAATTTAAATACCAGCATAAGGGCTTCTATGGCAAGGGCTATAACTATGGAACCCAAAAATCTTACCATTGTTTTATGTATGTCGTGAGCCTCATTGGATTCATTTCTTCCCAAAACCTCTTCTTCAAATATAGTCTTGACCAAATCAAATATAGCCAAAGAAAGAGTCAAAAGTATGGTTGATTTAAACATCATATCTATATTGTGCAATGCTTGCAATACGCCATTTTTTAAGAGATTTTCTACGCTATTATAAAAAAGTAAAAATGCAACAGATAGAAGAGCAATTGAAAACATAGTATATGCTGTCTTTATAAAACTCCCAAAGAAGGATTGCATACTTGTGGGTTGACTTATTTTTAATAAATCCCCTAGATATATATCTAAGCAGGCTACAAATTTCAATTCATCATTTTCATCATATACAGGATATGCCGCAGTAACTGTTAGTTTGTTTGTTAGAGATGATGGATATGGATCAGTAAGAACACACCTTTTCTCTTGAACCGCCCTATAAAAATAGGCTCTCGCACTTCTGTTTTCCCCTTTGTAGCCTTCAAATTCATGCTTGTTAGTTATGTTTTGAGATACCTGCACACCGTTGTGATCTAATATATACAGTGCCTCAAAATCATCTATCTCATTTACAATTTTATTTAAAGCCTTCTCTAGCTGCTTTACATCTGGGTTAGGTAGCCTCTCTGGAATATTTCTGCTAAACAGGTAGCAAAAATAGGCTCTTGCCCTAGCTCTTGATTCATCAAACTCTTGAAACTCTTTTATAATCATACAAAACTCCTACGGATAAGTTCAGATTTAAATCAACAATGCCTCTTTTTTTCCGGCTCTTAGCTCGCCTATTACATATCCATCGCTATTTTCCAAGACATGATCAACATTTTCACTGCTTACAACAAGTACCATTCCTACCCCCATATTAAATGTTCTGTACATCTCTATCTCTTCTACATGTAGAGCCATCAAATCAAAAATCGGCAGAGTTTTAATCTTATCTTTATATACTACGGCTTGGAGGTTATCAGGAAGCACTCTTGGAAGATTTTCTATGATTCCACCACCTGTTATGTGAGCTAAAGCGTTAATTTTGTGTTTGAGTTTTTTAAATGTTTTTACATATATGCGAGTTGGCTCTAAAAGTATCTCTATCAGAGGTTTTCCATCAACCAAAGTATCAAACTTATAACCTAACTTTTCAAAAAACAGTTTTCTAACAAGTGAGTAACCGTTTGAGTGAATACCGGAACTTGGAAGTGCTATGAGTCTGTCTCCTGCCTTTGCATGCACTAATCTATTCATCTCATCTTTTTCTGCAATTCCAACAGCAAAACCGGCTAAATCAAAATCCTTCGGTGCATACATACCGGGCATCTCAGCAGTCTCTCCACCTATCAAAGAACATTCAGATTGGCGACAACCCTCAGCTATGCCGGACACAACAGCAGTTGACTCCTCTATATCTAGTTTGCTTGTTGCGTAATAATCCAAAAAAAACAGAGGTGTTCCAAAGTTGCATATAAGGTCATTAACACACATAGCAACCAAATCAATACCTACTGTATCAAACTTACCAGACTCTATCGCTAATTTTAATTTTGTACCAACACCATCGGTGGCTCCTAGCATCACAGGTTTTTTATAGCCGCTAGGAAGCTCATAAGCACCTGCAAATGATCCGATACCCCCTAAAACATTGGAGTCAAATGTTGATTTAACTAGTGGTTTTATATTTTCAACAAACTGTGCTCCGGCATCTATATCAACTCCGGCATCTTTATAGCTAACACTTCCCATTTCATTGCCTTTTTATATTTTTATAGGATTTTAGCAAAATATATGTTAAAATTGATATAAAGGTGTAAAATGGTTGTTCTTACTGGTTCTATTGCAACAGGAAAAAGCTCTACATGTAACTTTCTTAAAAGAGAGGGGTATGAGATAGTAGATGCCGATAAAATTGCAAAAGAGGTGATAAATAAAGGGGCGATAGAAGCTCTATTCGGCCCAAAATATATAAAAAACGGAGATATAGATAGAGAGGCTCTTGGAAACCTCATCTTTAAAGATGCAAAAAAGAGAGAGATATTAAACAACTATATTCACCCATTAATCAGAGAAAAGGTATATAAAATTGTTGCCAAATTGGAAAGAGAGTCAAAAAGATATATAGTTGATATTCCACTATATTTTGAAGGTGGTGGATATGATGCCTCAATCGTAGCATTGGTCTACTGTCCGAAAGATGAACAGATAAAAAGGCTTATACAGAGAAATGACCTAAACATAGATGAAGCCATAAGAAGAGTAGAGGCTCAAATGAACATAGAAGAAAAAAGAGAAAAAGCCGATTATATCATAGATAATTCTAAGGGTTTGGGTAATCTTGAGGCAGAGAGTAAAAAATTTATAAAATATTTAGAGAGTAGGTAGATGCAGATTTCAAAATATAATGCAAGTGGAAATGACTTTGTGATATTTCATACTTTTAAAGAGATTGACAGAAGTGATTTAGCTAAAAAATTGTGCGATAGACAAAATGGAGTAGGTGCAGATGGATTAATAGTGCTTTTGCCACATGAGAAATATGATTTTAAGTGGCAATTTTATAATAGTGATGGCAGTGTTGCGCACATGTGCGGAAACGGTACTAGGGCTTGTGCACATTATGCTTTTCAAAATGGCTTAGCCCAAAAGAAGATGAGTTTTTTGACACTAGCAGGAGTGATAACCTCAACTGTGACGGACTCTGTTGTTGAAACTCTTTTGAGTAAAACCGAAAAACTAAGTGATCCTTTTGAAGAGGAGGGCTTATTGTGGTATTTTTACGATACAGGAGTACCTCATCTGCTTGCATTTGTAGATAATCTAGATAAATTTGATTTAACATTGGCTTCAAAAATGAGATTTAAATACAATGCAAATGTAAATTTTGTAAATATCAAAGATGAAGCTCTACATGTAAGAACTTATGAAAGAGGAGTTGAAGCGGAGACTTTGGCTTGTGGAACAGGTATGGCAGCCTGTTTTTATGCAGCTTGGCAAAAGAAGCTCTTAAGTGACTCTTCAAAGGTATATCCAACAAGCGGTGAGGAGCTAGAGTTGAGAATAGAGGGCAAAAAACTATATTTTAAAGGAAAGGTATCGAAGGTTTTCGATACTGTGGTCGATGCTTTTTAAATTTTTGGCTCTGCTATATCTAGCTATAAATCTATATGGTGCAGGATTTCCCTATTATTACTACGATATCAAGAATACTCACAAACAGAAAAAAGAGTTTATCAAGATCTTGTTGCCATTGGTCAAAAAAGCTAACAACAGTGTAAAAGCACAAAGATCATTTATAAAATATTTTTTTGAAAATGCAGGAAAAAACAGCTTTAGAGAGCTAGATGAAATATCTTTGGCAAAACTAATTCAACTTTATAAAAGATATAAAATCAAAAATCTATTTGACAAAAGAGAGTATCTAAGAAAAATTGACATAGTTCCTGTATCATTAGCTATAGCACAAGCAGCCGTAGAGAGTGCATGGGGTAAAAGCAGGTTTGTTTTAGAGGCCAATAATATATTTGGGCATTGGACATATTCCGGCAAAGGAATAGTTCCAATCAATAGAGAAAAGGGTAAAACACATACGCTAAGAATATTTAAATCACTTCAAGCCTCGGTCAATGCTTATGTTTTGAATCTAAACACAAATACTGCTTATAAGACTTTTAGAGAATTAAGAGAAAATGCCCATAAAAATGGTACTATATACAATGGTTTGATGGCGTCAAGAACCATGATAAATTATTCACAAAGAAAAGGAAAATATGTAAATTTGCTCGATAGCATAATCACGGGCAACAATCTACTTTATTATGATTATGCTCTATAAACCTGCCTCTTTTATAGCTTCTGCTTGGTAGTGTGCTATCAGTGGGTCTATGATCTCATCATATAAGCCACCTTCCATAATAGCATCCAATCTATATAGTGTTAGTCCGATTCTGTGGTCTGTTATGCGATTTTGTGGGTAGTTGTATGTTCTTATCCTAGCACTTCTATCGCCTGATCCTACCTGAAGTTTTCTCTTTTGGCTCTCTGCACTATTTTGCTCTTGCATTTGCAAATCATAGAGTCTTGCTTTGAGGATTTTCATAGCTGA
This sequence comes from Campylobacteraceae bacterium, assembly GCA_027011025.1. Taxonomy (GTDB): domain Bacteria; phylum Campylobacterota; class Campylobacteria; order Campylobacterales; family Sulfurospirillaceae; genus JAADIZ01. Next base: position 5,477 of record JALVAU010000349.1, read on the forward strand.
TGCTTTGTTTTTATGCTGACTCTTTCCATCTTGGTTCGTTACAACTAGACCTGACGGCAGGTGTGTAATTCTGACAGCACTATCGGTTGTATTTACCGACTGACCACCATTTCCACTTGAGCGCATAACATCAATTTTTAGATCATTTGGATTGATATCTATCTCTACATCATCAACTTCAGGCATAACAGCCACTGTAACTGCCGAAGTATGAACTCTTCCTTGAGATTCTGTTTTTGGAACTCTTTGTACTCTATGAACTCCACCCTCAAACTTTAGCTTAGAGTAAACCCCCTCGCCTTTTACGAGAGCAACAACTTCTTTAAATCCATCCAATACACCTTCGCTTGAGCTGACTAATTCAACTTTCCAGCCTATATTTTCAGCATATCTTAGATAGGACTTGAAAAGGTCGGAGACAAACAGAGCCGCTTCATCTCCGCCAGTTCCTGCCCTGATTTCCAAGAAGATATTTTTATCATCATTAGGATCAACCGGTAGAAGTATAACTTTTATCTCCTCTTCCAATTTTTCCCGTAGAGGCTCCAACTCTTTTAATTCCTCTTTTGCTAACTCTCCTAACTCATTATCTTCAAGCAAAGCTCTATTCTCTTCTATAGAGTCTATAGTCTGCATATACTCATCAGCTTTCTCTTTCATCACTTGGAGTCTAGATTGCTCTTTTGAGAGTTCTGTCATCTTTTTTATGTCACTTGATACATCAGGCTGACTTAAAAGCCTGCTTATCTCATCATATCTGTCTAAAAATGGTTGGAGTTTATTTTTGAGCAATTTTATCTACTTACACTTATCGGTGATGCTTAAGCATCACTATTTAGTCTATTTACCAATTGAGCTAATCTACTTACTCGTCTTGCTGCTGTATTTGACTTTAAGATACCTTTATTTACATAAGAGTGAAAGTTCTTATTTACCTCTTTAAGTGCTTTTACTGCTGCCTCTTTGTCGCCTGCATCAACTGATTCTCTAAGTGCTCTTGTAAGATTTTTAATTCTAGTTTTATAAAATCTATTTCTCTCTGTTCTCTTTTTTGTCTGCCTAATTCTCTTTTCTGCTGATTTGTGATCTGCCATTTTGTAGCCTTTAGTTTTAATTTTTAGGAGTGGATTATACACAAAGAAAGATTAAACCAATCTTATTTTAAGAAAAATTTTAGAATTATATAACTTAAGGGCGCCTCTAATAACCCTCATCGTGAATAGAAATTTAAATAAAAAATAAACTATTGATCACTAACACGCAGTCTATATATTGC
>JALVAU010000350.1 GCA_027011025.1 Campylobacteraceae bacterium
GGCATTTTAGCATTTTAGGAGAATTAAAAGATATGAAACATAAAAAAATTGCTACTTTCGGTTTTGTAGCCACACTCGTTGGAGCAACACTCTTTGTAAGCTCAACTCTTTTTGCAAAATCAAATGAAAGTGAATCCAGCAGATTAGCAGCTCTTGCAAAATACACAAGAGTGATAGGAACCATAGAAAAATACTATGTTGATGATATAAATATAACAGATATTGTTAATAAATCCATAGATGGCCTGATGTCAAACCTTGATGCACATTCATCTTTCTTAGATAAAAAAGGTTTTAAAAATTTAAAAATTCAAACTGATGGTGAATTTGGGGGTTTAGGCATAACAGTCGGCATGAGAAAAGGTGTTCTTACTATCATCTCTCCTATCGAAGGAACCCCAGCAGATAAAGCTGGAGTAAAAGCAGGGGATATTATACTAAAGATAGATGACCTCTCTACTTTAAATATGACTATTGATGAAGCAGTAAGCCACATGAGAGGAAAACCAAAGACAAAGATAGTATTAACAATAGTCAGAGAAGGTGAGAGCAAACCTATCAAAATTAAGATAATAAGAGACATAATCAAAATAGACTCTGTATATACAAAAGTTATAAAAAAAGAGAATATCTTATATCTAAGAGTTACGAGTTTTGATAAAAAAGTTGTTCAAAAAACAAAAGAAGCCCTACTCTCTCACAAAAATGTAAAAGGTATTGTATTGGATTTGAGAAATAATCCCGGAGGACTTTTGAATCAAGCTGTTGGTTTGGTAAATCTTTTTGTAGATAAAGGTATTATCGTATCACAAAGAGGCAGAGACAAAAAAGAGAATACGAAATACAATGCCAGCAAAAGCACAACTATCACTAAAAAACCTATGGCTGTTTTGGTAAATGGTGGAAGTGCGAGTGCGAGTGAAATCGTAAGTGGTTCACTACAAGACCACAAAAGAGCTATAATAATCGGTACAAAAACTTTTGGAAAAGGAAGTGTACAGGTGATACTTCCGATAAACAGTACCGAGGGATTAAGACTTACAATAGCCAGATATTACCTTCCAAGCGGAAGGACAATACAAGCTGTTGGTGTTGTACCCGATGTTGAGATAGCAGCAGGTAAAGTTCCTCATAAAGTTAATGAATTTAGCATAAAAGAGAAAGAGTTAAAAAAACACTTAAAAGTTGAATTAAACAAGATACAAAAGAAGAAAGTAAAAATAGACAAAGTAGATAAAAATATCATAACAAAAGATGATGTTCTTAAAGACATACAGCTAAAAACTGCGATCGATACTATCAAGATACTATCAATTGCCAACGAAAGATAGGAGAGGGAAATGGAAAAAAGAGATTTGCTCTACGAGGGCAAAGGAAAAAGACTCTACAAAACAGACGATGAAAACTTACTGATTTCAGTATTTAAAGATGATTTGACAGCTTTTAATGCACAAAAAACAGGTAGTGAAGATGGAAAAGGTGCTCTAAATTGCAAAATAAGCACTCAGCTTTTTCATCTTTTAGAAGAAAATGGCATAAAAACCCATCTTGTAAAAACACTCGATGACTCTTCACAACTTGTAAAAAGAGTAGATATAATTCCCCTAGAAGTTGTTGTCAGAAATATAGCAACGGGATCTCTTACTAAGAGGTTAGGTATTGAGGATGGGAAAAAACTACCATTTGCACTAGTGGAGTTCTACTATAAAGATGACAGCTTAAATGATCCATTGGTTAATGATGAGCATTGTTTAATGATGGACTTGGTAAAGAGTGAATCAGATCTTGAAGAGTTAAAAAGACTAGGAAGAGAGATAAACTTTATATTGAAAAGCTTTTTTGAA
>JALVAU010000351.1 GCA_027011025.1 Campylobacteraceae bacterium
CAATAAGTCTATGATAATTTATGGAAAACAACTATTTTTATATATTTTACGCAAATACCCACAGAAATTTTTAAAAGTTATGCTTTCAAAAAAGTGTGATCAAAAGCTTTTTTCTAAAATTAAGAGGGCATGTAAAGATGTTATTTTGGTGGACAATAAAAAGGCTCAAGCCCTATGCAAAGGTGGAAATCACCAAGGCTTTATAGCTGAAATTTTGGATATAGAGTTTGGAGATTTTCAAAAGATAAAAAATGGTAACTTTTTATTGATATTGCAAGGTGTGACAGATGTTGGAAATATCGGGGCTATCATTAGAAGTGCATACGCTTTTGGCGTGGATGCCGTTGTAATTAGCGGTCTAAAGAGTATAAATCTTGAAGCGATAGTACGAACAAGCAGCGGAGCTGTATTTGATATGCCAATAGTGCTTGAGCCAAATACGCTTGATTTGATAAATGAATTAAAACAGGTGGGTTTTAAACTTTATGGTGCTGATATGAATGGCACAGATATAAAAACTGTAGATATAGCCACAAAAAAAGCATTGGTAATGGGTAGTGAAGGTGAAGGAATACCAAATAAAATAAAAATAAAACTAGATGAGATTGTCTCAATAAAAATGGCGAGAGAATTTGATTCTTTAAATGTAAGTGCCGCTACGGCTATATTTTGTGATAGGATTTTTAATGGATGATTTTAAGGTATTAGAAGATATAGGGCTAAAAGAGGTTTCAAACAAAACTCATATAGAAGTAAAATATTTAGAATTTATGATAAATTCCCAATATGAAAAACTCAATAGAGCAAGTACGGTTGGATTTGTAAAAATTCTAACTAGGGAGTATAAGCTCGATTTAACAGATTGGCTAAACGAGGCTGAAAAATTTTGGAGTGCCAACAAAAAAGAGACCAATGAAGCTAAAATCTTCATTATTCAAAAAAAGAGAGAATTCCCAAAGTATTTTCTAGCAGTTGTTTCGTTTGTGGTGTTGGTTTTGATATTGTATGGTGCTTATGTTTTTTTGAGTAAAAAATTAGATTTTTTTGAGAATCCACTTGTAAAAGCAGATACAAACTATACCTATACTCAAACACCCGTTGTAAGCAAAGCCAAGGAGAGTTTAGAGGAAAACAGTTCGCTTGTCGATGAAAATGATACTCTCGTATCAGAAGAAAATCAAAGCAACACAGGAGAGTTCACTAAAGAAGAAGTGCTAGATGAAATAAATAGTTCAATTGCCTCAACACAAAAGATAGAAGAAGAGTCAAATACCACTATTGAGAAAAATACTACTTCGCCTGTTGTAGCAGGAAAAAAAGCTGATGATTATATATCTCCAAATGCAAAACTATGGTTAGGGGTTATCTATCTTGATAATTTTAAGCGAAAGTCATTTTTGGGAAAAGGCAAGTTTGCTCTTGACTCGAGCAGAGATCAGCTTATCACAACAGGACATGGCAATTTTACTTTGAGACTCAATGGAGAAACAAAAAAGTTTCACTCCCAAAGACCTGTGAGAATGTTGATCAAAGGCGGCAAGCTATTTGTGATATCGGACAAGAGATTTAAAGAGCTAAATAGAGGCTCAATTTGGTAAAATTATTTCTTACAATTTTTATCTCTTCTGTTTTGCTTTTTGCAAATCTTCAAGAGAAGATAGAGAGTTTTACACCCGCTGATAAATATATACAGCAGGAGAATCTTATTAGAGTACTTTTTAGTGATGTTGATAGTTTTTACAGACCTAGTGATGGCAATGTCGATAGCTTAAAAGTTATAAAAGTGCTAGAAGACAATGGACTGTTTGAGCTTTTTTATGACACTCCTAGAGCTTTAAAT
>JALVAU010000352.1 GCA_027011025.1 Campylobacteraceae bacterium
AAATTAAAGCAATTAAGATAGACAAAGATGCTTTTATGGGTGTAAATTCAAAGTATCATTTGGCATTAGCTGAAGAGTTTATGCAAAAAAGAATTAAGAGGCGATTTATGGAAAAGGGAGTTATCATGAGACTTCCCGAGACGATATATATAGAATCAAATGTAAAAATTCAAGGTGAAAGTATGATTGAAAATGGTGTCTCTCTTGTGGGAGATACTCAAATAATAGATTCACATATAAAAACAAACTCTGTCATCGAAAACTCTGTCATCGAAAACTCAGACATTGGACCTCTAGCAAGAGTCAGGCCACAAAGCTATATCAAAAACTCCCGTGTAGGAAACTTCGTAGAGATTAAAAAATCCTCTCTAAATGGTGTAAAAGCCGGACATTTAAGTTATTTAGGAGATAGTCAGATCGATGAGGGAACAAACATAGGATGCGGGACTATCACATGCAACTATGATGGAAAAAACAAATATAAAACAATCATCGGAAAAAATGTATTTATAGGAAGTGATACACAGCTAATAGCCCCAATAAAAATCGAAGATGATGTTATTATTGCATCTGGTACAACAGCTACGAAAAATATCCCTAAAGGAAGTTTGGCTATCAACAGGGCACCTTTAAAGATCATAGATAACTTTTTCTATAAATTTTTTGGTAACAAAAATGGGTAGTCTTTTAAGAGATAAAAAGATTCTTGTAGGAGTTACAGGTAGTATAGCTATATATAAAACTCTGGAGCTGATAAGACTCTTAATAAAATCAGACGCTATCGTTAAAGTCATCATGAGCGAAAGTGCAAAAAAATTTATAACTCCTTTGACATTTGAAGCTATATCTCAAAATATAGTTCTACATGTAGAGACAGAGAGCTGGGCAGATGAAAACAACCATATACATATAGGCAAATGGGCTGATCTATTTGTAATCGCACCAATTTCAGCTAATAGTATCAATAAGATAGCATACGGCATAGCAGACAACCTTCTTACCCAAACTGCTTTGGCTTTCAACAAAGATGTTCTTATTGCACCATCTGCAAATACAAATATGATACTCCACAAAAGCACGCAAGAATCACTAAAAAAACTCAAAAACTATGGATACAAGATCATAAACACACAAGATAAACTACTAGCTTGTAACGACAAAGGCATAGGAGCTATGGCGGATCCAAAAGAGATATATCATGAAATTTGCTCAACTCTTTTAAGAGACACTTTTTGGAACTCAAAAGATATAATAATCACCGGTGGAGGAACAAAAGAGAAGATAGATGATGTTAGATATATAAGCAATAACTCTAGCGGGAAAATGGCAAGAGCTTTATGTCTAGCTACATATTACAGTGGAGCAAATGTTACTTTTATAACTACTGAGATTCCAGAAGATTTTCCCAAGGAGATAAAAACTATTTATGCTCCAAGTTCAGACGATATATATCTATCTTTAAAGCAAAATATAAAAAAAGGTGCTTATCTTTTTATGGTGGCTGCTGTTAGTGACTATGTTTGTCAAAACAGATTTGTCGGAAAGCTCAAGAAAGAGGAGCTAGGAGATAATTTTAATCTAAAGCTAGTAAAAAATAGAGATATTTTAAAAGAGATAAACAAACAAGATATAAAAGCTATTGGATTTAAAGCTGAGCTGGATAGAGAAAATGCTTTAAGAAGTGCAAAAAATATGTTGATAAATAAAGATTTGGATGCAGTATGTCTAAATGTTTTAGATAAAGAAAATAGCTTTGGCAGTGAAAAAAATAAGATAACTTTAATAACAAAAGATAGAGAAATTCAACTCAATCTAGATACAAAGATAAATATCTCATTT
>JALVAU010000353.1 GCA_027011025.1 Campylobacteraceae bacterium
TTTTCTTCCAAGCTCTATATCTTCTATATCGCCTAAATATCTATTTTCACCAATAGGTAGAAAATCCAAAGGATTTAGTTTTTTTTCATCTTCAAACTTGAAATCTCCTTCGCTCAGCCTCTCAAGCGAGCTTAGCACTCCATCAAATCCTAATTTTTTAGCAAACATATAACCTATACTTCTTATGTATCCACCTTCACTTATACTTATCTCAAAAGTTAAAAACGGATGACAATAGTGAATAATCTCGAAGTCATAGATGGTACTTTTTATCTTTTTTAACTCAAACTCCACCCCGTCTCTTGCTAGATCATAAGCCCTCTTGCCATCTACTCTTTTTGCACTATATTTTGGTGGCAAATACTCAATCTCACCTAAAAAACTCTTTGCAACTATTTCTATAGATTGCTTTGAAAACGGTGCGAGTGATTTCACACTCTCTATCTTCTCGATATCAAGCGTAGGGCTGTAAGCTCCTATCCATAAAGTTGCTCTATATCTCTTTGGAGTCTTTTTCAGAAATCTAAAAAGCTTTGTAAATTGCCCAAAAGCGACTATCAAAACTCCTGTCGCAAAAGGATCAAGTGTGCCTGAAAATCCAGCTTTTTTCACACCGTATCTTCTTTTGATACCTCTTAAAAAAAAGTTTGAAGAGATTCCTTTGGGTTTATATGCAACAAAAAGACGATTCATATCTTCTCTACAAATGAAGCCAATATATCTCTTTTTGTGCCACTAAAATTTATCTTTAATTTAAACTCTCTTTTAACTTTGCTTATCTCAAAGACTCTTCCTATTCCGAAGATTTTATGTTTGACCAAATCACCTTTTTTGAAAGAGGTTGTCTTTTCAAGTATCAGACTCCCTTTGCAAACTCCACTCTCCTTTAAAAATCTGCTCTTCTTAAGTTCTGCTCTTCTACCTTTATAGAATCTACTTCCTACGCTACTAAGAGTAAGCTCCCTTTTGGCTCTAGTTATGGCTACATACCCTAGTCTTCTCTCCTCTTCTATATCACTCCCGTCACCAATAAGCGGGAAAAAGCCCTCTTCCATACCCATCACAAAAAGATACTCAAACTCTAGTCCTTTGCTTGCATGCACACTCATGATCGATATATGCTCATTATCTATCTGGTCTTGGTCACTCTGAAGTGCTAAGTCATTTAAAAAATCATCTACACTTGCATCCATATTTTGTTTAACAAAATCTCTATAGAGTCCATAAAACTCATCTATATTTGAAACTCTATCAAGCGAATCAGGCATAGATGAGTAGTACTCTCTTATCTTAAACGCATCTTCTAGCTCATATATAAAATCGTAAGAGCTATTTTGGTTTATCTCTTTAAGCCTTTGTATATCATTTATAAACTTTTCTAGTGCTGCAAAACTTTTTTTGCTTGTTATCTTTTTTACCTCATCTGTATGTGTGGTTATATACTCATAAATTGACATCCTGTTTTCATAAGCTAGCTTAAGAAACTTTTCAACCGTAACACTTCCAAGCCCTCTTTTTGGTTTGTTAATTATCCTTTTTATAGAGAAGTCATCATGAACATTTGCTATGATTCTTAGATAGCTTATGAGGTCTTTTATCTCTGCTCTTTCATAAAACTTAACTCCTCCAACCATATTGTAAGATATACCCTCTTTGTTCAGTCCCTCTTCTAAAGAACGACTTAAAGCATTTATCCTATATAGTACCGCTATATTTTTTGGATCTACCCCACTATTTATCAACTTTTTTATCTTCCTTGCTATTGCTTGTGACTCTTGACTCTCATCACCTGATGTTATAAAATCTATCTCTTTGCCATCGCCAAAAACAC
>JALVAU010000354.1 GCA_027011025.1 Campylobacteraceae bacterium
GATAAAGATTTCTGGCTCTTATGCTGGGACTTCCATAGACATCATGGATAAGATTGCAGTTCGTGAGATAGAGGATAGAGTCAAGGGATTGGAGGGGATTGATGATATGACTTCCGCTATAACTCCCGGTTCGTTTGTTATCATTTTAGATGTCATAAAGGGAGTAAACAAGTATAATTTGGCAGACAAGGTCAAAGATGCAGTAGCAGATGCAAAGCAAAATTTTCCAGACGACATGAATGACCCAAAAGTGACGGTACTAAATACTACTAAAGCACTTCTTACTCTCTCTGTATCATCGAGTAAAAAGAGTCTATCACAACTAAAAGATATAGCAGATAGCGTAAAAACAAAAGTTTTAGGCGTCAAAGATGTCTCAGATGTCACAGTTTATGGTGATTCTGATATGTATTACAATATCCTCATAGATGAAAAAAAACTTGAAGCACTTGGTATCAACAAAACAGCATTTTTAGCAGCTCTTGGCAATATCTCATATATTTTCCCTGTTGGTAAGATAGAAGGAAAAAGTAAACACTTTTATATCTCAACTTACAATGGTGCAAAAACTGCAAAAGAGATGAAAGATACGATAATTTCAATAGGTGGAAAAAAGATATATCTAAGCGATGTAGCAATCGTACAAAAGAGATATGAAGATTCAACAACATTTTCAACGATAAATACCAAGCCATCACTAAATCTAGCAATCACACAAACTGAAGATGGCAATGCATTGGTGGCGACAAAAAATATCGAAAAACTGAAAAAACAGTTAGAAAAAAAGTATAAAAATGTTACCTTTACCATCAGTGACGACAACTCTTCAAAGATCAAAGACAGGCTAAATGTAGTTATATCAAATATTCTTTTTGGTATCATTTTGGTGACTCTACTTCTCGCTCTTCTTATCAACCCAAAGATGGCATTTATAGTTGGTCTTGGAATCCCAACTTCGTTTATAATGGCTGCTATATATTTTCATCTATTTGGCTACACGATAAATATGATCTCCCTCATCGGGGTACTTCTTGCACTTGGAGTTTTAGTTGACGACGCCATAGTTGTGGCTGAAAGTATCCAACAGTACTTAGAAGAGGGATTTTCCCCAAAAGAAGCGGCTCTAAGAGGCAGTAGCGATGTAGCAAAACCAGTCATCATGGCTTCTATCACCACCCTTTTTTCGTTTATACCGATTTTGATGATAAGTGGAACTATGGGAGAGTTTATCAAACTTATACCAATAGCAGTTTCAGCCTTGCTTGTGGCATCTTTGATAGAATCTTTTGTCTTTTTGCCTCTTCATGCAGCTCATATACTAAACAATAAGTCAAAAGTTCTTTCATGGGAGAGACCAAATAGAATCTATAGCTACATTATTCACAAGCTTATGGTCTATAGAAAAACTTTTCTGTTTGCTTTTTTGGTTTTAGTTCCACTTTTAACTGTGGTCGGTGTTAAATCTTCAAGATTTCAAATGTTCCCAAAATTTGACTCTACGACGATGCGAATATCTTTGAAAATGGATATAAATACTCCCATCGAAGAGACATATAAAAAAGTAAATGTTGTCGCAAATGCACTATACAAGAACAGAAAGAAGTTTGATATAAAAACAGTCTCAACTATAGCAGGATATCGAAGAAATGCAGCGGGAAGCGGTGAAAATTATCCTTATGTAGCATATATAAATATAGAACTGTACAAACTAAAGCCACAAGATTTTGTTAATAAATATATCACGCCAAATCTAAGTCTATATTATGATAAAAAAGGTAGAATCAGAGAGAAAAAATCCCAAGATATAGCAAAAAATATAAAAGCTTTT
>JALVAU010000355.1 GCA_027011025.1 Campylobacteraceae bacterium
AGTTTAGACCTTAGAGTATGTGGATTTCATACATATAATCATCATCTCCAAGACCATATTTGACCTCTCTAAGATAGACACTCATATCTTTTTCTTCAAAAAATTCTACCAAAGCAACTAAATCTTTGTGAGAATTTTCTTTGTCAAAATAGAAAATCTTTTGACCATCTTTTTTAATAGTCTCTTCAATTTTTTCCAGCTTTATTATTTTTGGCTTTGCACCAAGCTCTTTTCTTGCTAATTTTAGTTCCATTATTTACCTTTTTATTACACTAAGTTATGCCATATACATTTGGCATAGAAATCCTAATATTTTATCTTTATTTGTATAAATTACTTATTAAGTACCTAATTATAATAGCACCAATCAATAGCACAAAGAGAACGATGTGAATGCAAGGCGGATTTTTGCAGGACTAGCAAAAGCAAATTCAAGAAAATCCAACGAAGCAGTCATATCGTTATCTTTGTGCCCGAAGGGAAACTAGGAAAGAGCACATCTATTTCGTTGAAAACTTTCGATGTATAATAAATACACCTCCAAGTTTTCGCCTCATATATGCACTCTTTCCTAGTTTCTATTGATTGGTGCTATTATAATTAGGTACTTCAAGGCAAATCTAAACTTGAATAAAAAGAACTTTTTAGATATAATTATTCTCTTCGAGCTCGCAATTATTTTATACTCCAAATTTTTGATGTTATGGTATGTTGCGAAAAATTAAGGGTGCACTAAATACCCAAAAAAGAGGTAAAAATTGAGTAAAATATTAGATATTATAGAATCCATAGCAAATGAAAAGGGCTTGGATATCAAAGAGGTGAAAGAGACTGTAAAGACAGCTCTGATAAATACCGCAAAAAAAGTTTATGGCAGAGAGTATGAATATGGTGCTGAGATAAATCCCGAAACAAAAACCCTAAAACTATATCAGAAAGTTACAGTTTTACAAGATGGAGATGAAGAACTTAGCGAAGAGAATGAAAATTATATATCATTGAGCGAAGCACGAGATGTTGACCCAGATATAGAGACCGGGGATGAGCTCACCTATGAACTTCCTCTTAACAACCTAGGAAGAACTGCTGCTGCTACACTTCAAAGAGAGTTAGAGTTTCACATACAGAGGCTATTGGAAACAAAAATTTTTGATAGATATAAGAATATGATTGGTCGTCGTGTTTTTGGGTCTGTCGTTAGAGTTGACCATGAAGAAAATACCTATATAGAAGTAAACGAAGTTAGAGCGATATTGCCAAGGAGAAGCAGAATCAAAGGTGAAAAGTTCAAAGTGGGAGATGTTGTCAAAAGTGTGATAAGAAAAGTATATATTGACAAAGTTCAAGGGATAATAGTAGAGCTTTCAAGAACAAGCCCTAAGTTTCTTGAAGCTCTTTTAGCTCTTGAAGTTCCTGAGATAAAAGATGAGATGATAGAGATAAATGCATCTGCAAGAATTCCGGGTGAAAGGGCAAAGATAGCTCTTACATCCTTGCATCCAAATATAGACGCCGTAGGGGCAACGGTGGGTACAAAAGGTGTTCGTATAAATTCTATAAGTCAAGAACTGCACGGCGAAAATATAGACTGTATAGAGTACTCTACGATACCAGAAATATTTATCTCAAGAGCCCTAAGTCCTGCTATCATCTCAAATGTAAAGATTGTTAGCGAAAACAAAGCAGTTGTTACTCTGTTAGCTGATCAAAAATCAAAAGCTATAGGAAAAAGCGGTATCAATATAAGACTCACTTCAATGCTGACAGGTTATGAGATAGAATTGGTAGAACTAGAAGGCACAAGCCCTTCAAATAGTGATGAAATCAAAGATCCAAATGCTCTTAAAAATCTATTTAAATAGTCAAAGATATCTCTACATGTAGAGATATCTTATCTGTTTTTTGCAAAAGGGTTTAGCTTTAAAAGAACCAAATCAGCAATTATGTTTCCTAATAGTGTCAAGAAAGCAGAAATTATCAATATACCCATAATCACAGGGTAATCTCTGCTTAATGCACTTTGATAAAAGAGTAATCCCATACCATTGATAGAAAAGATAGATTCCAAAATAACACTTCCGCCTATAAGCCCGGGCAGAGACAAACCCAAAATAGTTACAACAGGAGGAGATAGATTTGGCAAGAGATATCTCCAAAAAAGATCTTTGTTGCTTATACCTCTAGCTTTTGCAAAAAATATATAATCACTCTTAAGTATATTTAGACTAAGACTTCGTATATACATAATCAAACTTCCAACACCGCCAAAAACCATCACAAATATAGGTAAGGCTAAATGCCATGCTTCATCTAGAACATAAGCAAATCCAACCAGTTTTGTAGGCGAATGAAGACCTGAAATAGGAAAAAGTTTCCATTTGACAGCAAAAAGAATTATAAGTATCAAAGCAAGATAAAACGAGGGCATAGCATAACTTATAAGTGAAATATTTTTCGTCATTTTATCATACTTACTATTTTGTCTAAAGGCTGATTTTATACCAAAATATATAGATATAACAAACACAAATACCATGCTTGTAATATTTATAATAAGAGTGATTGGGAGACGAGATAAGATCTCATCTTTGACCATCTTTCCGCTTGCAAAAGAGATACCAAAATCAAGATGAACAAGAGCATTTAACCAAGAGATAAATTGCATAAATAGAGATTTATCCAAACCATAAATCTTCTTTAACTGTTCTAGCGATTTTGCTGTAATATTTGGATTTAACTCGCCACTTGCAAAAAAAGAGTTTGGAGCTAAGTGAATAGCCCCAAAAGATATAATCGATATAATCAGAAGCATAAACACTACATATAGTATCTTTTGCAGTGCTATTTTTATCATTCTACTTTTGCTTATCCCAGTTTAGTATGGTATGTCCATCTTCATCCACTTCATCCATACCCATACCCATGATATTGTATCCTGCATCCACATAATGCACTTCACCTGTAACACCGCTAGAGAGATCACTTAGAAGATACATACCACTGTTTCCAACTTCACTTGTTGTTACATTTTTTCTTAGAGGTGCATTTAGTTCATTCCATTTTAAAATCATCCTAAAATCACCAATTCCACTAGCTGCTAAAGTCTTGATTGGTCCTGCGCTTATCGCATTTACCCTTACATCTTTTTCCCTTGCACAATCAACCGCAAGGTACCTAACACTAGATTCTAATGCTGCTTTTGCAACACCCATGACATTGTAGTGTGGTATATACTTTGGACCACCAAGATAGGTTAGAGTTAGGACTGAGCCACCTTCACTCATAACAGGCATGACTGCTCTTGTTAAAGCTATAAGTGAATATACTGAAGTCTGCATTGCAATATCAAAAGCCCCTCTAGTTGTTTGCAAAAATGGCTTTGAAAGTGCATCTCTTGGAGCAAAAGCAACAGAGTGAACGACAAAATCTATCTCACCAAAATCTTTCTCTATAGATTTTGTGAGTTGCTCTAAATGCTCATCATTATTTACATCTAACTCATAAACTTTATCACTTCCTAACTCCTGCGCAATTGGATCTACCCTCTTCTTCAACTGCTCATTTAAAAATGTAAATGCCAACTCTGCACCTTGATCGGCACAAGCTTTTGCTATGCCATAAGCTATAGATTTATTGTTAGCAATTCCAACAATCAAACCTTTTTTGCCTTTCATTATCATTTTTCTTCCTTTTTATTATCTGCTATCTCAACCATTTTTGAAAAGTTTTCTACTTTCCAACTAGCTGTTCCTACAAGTACACCATCACAATTCTCAATACTAAGAATCTCTTGTGTAGTCTCCACCTTAACACTCCCGCCATAAAGCAAAGGTGCTTTTATCTTTGCCCTCAAGTGCTCAAGTACCTCTTTTATATCGTCCTTGCTAGCGCTAAGTCCTGTTCCAATCGCCCAAACAGGTTCATAAGCTACTATTAACTCATCATAATCAATATCGATTCCATCAAATTGTTCCCAAATATATGCCATCACAGCTTCAATTCCCTGCTCTCTTACCTCTTTGGGTTCACCAACACAATATATGATTTCACACTCTTTTTGTTTTGCATAGTTGTATTTGCTAACTGTAGTTTCTTGACTTTCGCCCAAAACATGTCTTCTCTCTGAGTGACCAACCAATACACTCTGGACATCAAACTCTTCTAATTGCTCAAAGCCAATTTCTCCAGTAAAAGAACCATTTTGTACAGGATAGAAATCTTGTACTCCTACCTTGATATTTGGAGGTAAATCAAAACTGTTTAAAGCGGTAAACGGTGGAAAGATCCTTATCTCACTAAAATAATTTTGAGCATCTATATACTCTATAAACTCTTTAGTGCTTTTTCTATTGTGATTTGTCTTAAAATTTGATGCTATTATCATTCTTCATCCTTATTGTAAAGTGGCTTGACGCCAGGGAGCTCTTTTCCCTCTATAAGCTCCAAACTAGCTCCACCACCTGTTGAAATAAATGCCATATCATCGGCATCACCACTTCTAGCTACAACATCCGCTGTATCTCCCCCACCCACAACAGTAGTTGCGTGTGCTTCTGCTATGGTGTGTGATATTTGTGTACTTCCTCTTGAAAATTTCTGTATTTCAAAAACTCCCATAGGACCATTCCATAGTATGGTTTGGGCATCATTTAGAGCTTCTCTAAAGAGTCTTGTTGTAGCAGGTCCTATATCCAAACCCATCCACCCTCTTGGAATCTCCTGAGATGTAACAAACTTCATAGTGGAATCCTGTGAGCAACTCTCTGCTGCGACAACATCCACAGGAAGATAAAACTTTACTCCCAACTCTTTTGCTTTTGCCATAACAGAAACTGCCTCATCTATCAAATCCTCCTCCACCAAAGAGTTTCCAATCTCTATACCCTGAGCTTTTAGAAATGTAAATGCCATACCTCCGCCTATCAAAAGTTTATCAACACGAGGCAGAAGATTTTTCAAAGCTTGTAGTTTGCCACTTACTTTACTTCCTCCAACAACAGCCACAAACGGTCGAGAAGGATTTTTTAACAGTTGTTTAGAAAAGTTTATCTCTTTTTGCAGTAAAAAACCAGCCGCACTATGATCTTCATCAAAAAACTTTGTTATAGCTTCTACAGAAGCATGGGCTCTATGACATACACCAAAAGCATCATTAACATAAAAATCTACTAAATCTGCTAATTTCTTCGCAAAATCTTCACTGTTCTTGCTCTCGCCCTTTTCAAATCTTAAATTTTCAATAAGAAGCACCTCTCCATTTTTGAGATTTTTTGCCTTCTCTTGCGTATCACTACCAACGACATCTTTAGAGAGTTGAACAGTTGGAATAAGCAACCTAGAGAGTCTCTTTGCAATAGGAGCCAAAGAGAGCCTGCTATCTACATGACCACCCGGTCTTCCCAAGTGACTTCCTAAAATAACTTTACAATTTTGATCCAAACAATACTTTATGGTAGGAATTGCTGATTTTATCCTTCTGTCATCTGTGATATTTAAAAAATCATCTAGCGGAACATTAAAATCACACCTTATAAAAACTCTCTTGCCAGCTATATCCATATCTCGGACTGACCGTACCATTATATCTCCTCTATTTGCTTACATGTAGAGCCATATCTACCATTCTTGAAGAGTAACCCCACTCATTATCGTACCATGACATAACTTTTACCATATTGCCACATATCACCTGAGTTAAATCAGCAGCAACAAATGAGCTATATGGTGAACCTTGAAAATCCTGCGAGACTCTCTTGTCTATATCATAGCCCAATATCCCCTTTAGTTCACTCTCAGACTTCTCTTTAAAGAGTGCATTTATCTCATCTATGCTTGTATCTTTTTTTACTAAGACATTCAGATCAACCATAGAAACATTTGGTGTCGGAACTCTGACACTTTGACCGTGAAGTCTGCCTTGAAGCTGAGGAAGAACCAAACCTATGGCTTTTGCTGCTCCTGTTGTAGTAGGTATGATATTGACAGCTGCTGCACGAGAACGCCTGAGATCTCTACTCTTTGAATCTATAAGACTCTGTCCATTTGTATAGGAGTGAATTGTAGTCATCAAGCCCTTATCTATACCAAAAGCATCATCAAGCACTTTAGCGATAGGGCCTAGACAATTCGTTGTACAACTCGCATTGGAAATTATAGCTTGCCCTGCATATCTGTCTTCATTTACACCAATAACAAATGTCGGAGTATCGTCTTTTGCCGGAGCAGACATAATAACTCTTTTGATTCCATTATCTATAAAATTTTGAGCTTTCTCTTTGGTTAAAAAAGCACCCGTACACTCCAAAACCACATCTACACCATAATCACTAAAATTTAACTCTTTTGGGTCTCTAACATTAAACATTTTAACCCTAGATTTTCCCATTTGCATATAATCATCTTCTAAAATTTCAACCCTACCATCAAAAACACCGTGAACACTATCGTACTTAAATAGCTGCCTTGTCATCTCCCTTGTAGCAGTATCATTCACGCAAACCAAATCCACATCATCTCTTGAGATAATTATCCTAGCAACGCTCCTTCCAATTCTTCCAAATCCATTAATAGCTATCTTTAAAGCCATATCTTTTCCTTTTTTTATGTTAATGAAATATTCTATCTAAAAGCTAATATAAAATAGTTTAAGTACCTAACCAGAAGTAACACTAATTAATAGAAACTAGGAAAGGTTGCGTAT
>JALVAU010000356.1 GCA_027011025.1 Campylobacteraceae bacterium
TTATGATTTTGATAATATTGATGAGATAAAAATCTGTGCTTGCGGTACTAGTTATCATGCGGCTCTTACTTCAAGCTACCTCTTTGAAAGATTGGCAAAAATCAGATGTTCGGTAGAAATTGCAAGCGAATTTAGATATAAAGAACCTCTACTTGATAAAAAAACCCTATTTTTAGTCATTAGTCAAAGCGGTGAAACAGCCGATACACTTGAAGCCCTAAAAATGGCAAAAAGAGCGGGGCTCAAAACACTATCAATCTGCAATGTTGATAACTCCTCTATCGTGCGAATAAGTGATGCTACGATACTCACAAGAGCCGGCATAGAAAAAGGGGTGGCAAGCACCAAAGCTTTTGCAACTCAAGTCCTATCTCTTTGGCTTCTAGCTCTACATGTAGCCAACTTTAACAGTAGTATTCCGGAAGATAAATATACATCTGAAATAAAAACCATAAGAGGCATACCTGCAGTTTTAAAAGTAGATGAAGAGATACACGAAAAACTTCACAGACTCTCAAAAAGATACCTCCATGGCCACGGATTTTTCTTCATAGGGCGGGATATATTTTTTCCACTAGCACTTGAGGGGGCTTTGAAATTAAAAGAGATAAGCTACCTTCACGCAGAAGGATACCCCGCAGGAGAGATGAAACACGGTCCAATCGCTCTGGCTGACAGCACACTCTTTACGATAGCACTCATGCCTCAAACCATGCTTTATGATAAAACAAAAAGCAATGTAGAGGAGTTAAGTGCGAGGGATGCCACCATACTTGCTATCAGTCCCAAAGAGTTTGCATTGGCTGATGATTTTATCAAAACTCAACCTCATAAGCACCCGATGAGTGAATTTTTTGAGATGATGGTTATCACCCAACTATTGGCACTAGAAATCTCTATAAGACTAGGAAATGATGTTGATATGCCAAGAAACCTGGCAAAAAGTGTGACGGTAGAGTAAAGTGGCACAAGAGAGGTTTTGGCTAGATAAAAATCTGCCTTTTGTTGAGTGTCGATACAGCACAAATAGTGGCAAACACTACAAGCCTCACATACATTCGACACTCAGCATAGGAGCTATCGACAATGGCGAAGTTTTATACAAAGTAGAGCAAGAAAACTCCCTGCTCAAACGCGGCTCTTTGGCTATCATAAACCCAAATACACTGCACCAATGCAACCCTTTAAAAGAGGAGTCAAGAAGTTACTATATGCTCTATTTAGATACAAAGTGGTGTTTGAAGATTCAACAATCATTTTGCAAAACAGACTCATTCATAGAACCAAATAGAATCATCATAAAAGATCAAGAACTCTACAAAGGGTATATAGAGTGCATGGATTTCTTGATGAGAGATGAATTTTTACTCGAAAAAGAGCAAAAGATAAGCACACTTATAGAGAAAATCTTTAGAGAGCTTATGGATTGCCAAGATAGAGAGACAAAAAAAGTACCTCTACATGTAGAGGCTATAAAAGAGATATTGACTTCTAACTTAGATGAAGATATCACACTCGAAGATATGTCTAAAAAGCTCAAAATAAACCCATATACCCTTCTTAGAAATTTCAAAGACAAAGTCGGAATAACTCCGCATGCATACAGGATGAACTACCGCATAGAGTATGCCAAAAAACTGCTTCAGCAGGAAAATCAGATAAGCTATGTCGCTCTAGAGTGTGGATTTTACGACCAAAGTCACTTAAATAAACACTTCAAAGCCTTGACCGCCACCACTCCAAGAGAGTATCAACTCAATTTTGTACAATAGTTTATTTTAAAAATTATATATACTTCCTTTTTTGGAGGTAAATAATGGAAT
>JALVAU010000357.1 GCA_027011025.1 Campylobacteraceae bacterium
ATCATCATCTGTATATATTTTTCCATATTTTATCTTATGGGCTAAAAAATGCTTATAGAGTTTTTCATCATTTTGTTCTAAAAGTTTTTTATACTCTTTTAAACTACTGCTATCTAAATTTATATTATCTTCACTCAAAGTTACAGGATCTACCAAAGATATGTCTCCTCTAAATTGTGGATTTTCTTCAAATCTATCTCGAACTATTAGAGCATATATCTCGTTTTTATGTGAAATCGCAGAGAGATCAATATCTCCATAAAAATCCCCAATCAAAAAGATAAGGGATCTTTTTTTGATACTAGAGTTGACAAAATGACAAAAAGCTCCATAATCGATACTCTTTCCTATGACATCAAAATTGAGTGCATATCCCAAAGTATCTTCTAAAACACCCAATTTTTTAGTGGGCTTAAACAATTTTTCAAGTTTATCATCAAAAAACAGAGTTGTAAGATTGTCACTGTTTTTAATAGCAGAATAGCTTAAAAATCCCATAACTTCTGCCATGGCATCTTGTTTAACTCTCTTTACACCAAAATTTATAGAACCGCTTATAAGATAAGCAACTACGACATTTAACTCTCTCTCTTCGTTAAAAAGATTTACTTTTACACCTAAGCCTTTTGCAGTAGCTTTCCAGTTTATACCTCTTACATCATCACCGATAACATAATCTTTTATCTCTGAAAAATCTAATCCTGTACCTTTAAAGCTACTTAAATTATTGCCTAGATTACCCGTAAAAACCTTTTTTTTGACTTTTAAAAGTATCTCTTTTAGTCTATTTCTAATCACAAAGCTCTCCTTATGGAGCTTGGATGGAGTTCATGATTTTTTCTACTACTTTATCACTATCAAGTCCACTAGATTCTGCTTGATAGCTTAATATCACTCTGTGCCTCAAAATTGAATTTACAACTTTTGCTACATCTAAAGGCGTTACAAAATCTTTTCCTCTAAGGAGTGCCATAGCTCGACTTGCCTTATACATATCTATCGATGCCCTAGGGCTTGCACCAAACTCTATCATGCCTTCAAGCTCATCCAAGCCATACTTGGACGGAAATCTTGTAGCAAAGACTATGTTTATCATATATCTTTGCAACTCATCATCTACATGTACAGTTTGTAATTTCTCTCTAAGGTCAAGTATATCTTTTACATCAGCCACTTGTCTAACCTCTTCAAAGCCATTTTTAGCGACTCTTTGGACTATCTCAAACTCTTC
This sequence comes from Campylobacteraceae bacterium, assembly GCA_027011025.1. Taxonomy (GTDB): domain Bacteria; phylum Campylobacterota; class Campylobacteria; order Campylobacterales; family Sulfurospirillaceae; genus JAADIZ01. Next base: position 1,232 of record JALVAU010000357.1, read on the forward strand.
AGAAGGAGTATTGTAACCAACCATAACTTTTAGCATAAATCTATCTAATTGAGCTTCTGGGAGCCTGTAAGTTCCTTCTTGTTCTACCGGGTTTTCTGTAGCCATCACCAAAAATGGCTCTGCTAATTTAAATGTAGTGTCAGAGATAGTAACTTGCTTCTCTTGCATCACTTCGAGCAGGGCAGATTGAACCTTCGCAGGAGCTCTATTTATCTCATCAGCTAAAAGTAGATTTGTAAAAATAGGACCTTTTCTCACAGCAAAACTTGCATCTTTTTGATTATAGACTTCAGTACCTACAACATCACTAGGAAGAAGATCGGGAGTAAACTGTATCCTCTTAAAATCCAATCCAAGTGACTTCGCAAGTGCATTTATAGCTGTAGTTTTCGCAAGTCCGGGAACACCCTCTACAAGGATATGACCGCCGCTGATCAAACCAATCAAAAGAGAATCCACTAAATCCTCTTGACCTACTATAATCTTACCTATCTCTTTTTTTATCTCTTCTATTTTACTGTTCATTTTTCGCCTTATAAATATTATTAACTGTTGAAATATTAATATGGAAGTTTAAATATATGTTTAATAT
>JALVAU010000358.1 GCA_027011025.1 Campylobacteraceae bacterium
GATAAAAGATATATATACCCTCTCTCTTCTAAAAGGAGACATGGATATGTATGAAAAAGCAGAACTCATGCTCTCATATGTTGCAACAAAGATCAAAAATCATCCATCTGCTTATCCTGAAGCTATAAAGCTAGTAATCATATCCAAAAAAGCAGAGATAGATTTAAAGGGTCCAAAGAGCCGAATATCTGATTTAAGAAAAATAAAAAAAGATGTAAACTACCCATACATGTATATATTAGAAGAGGAACAAGATATACTTCAAGCTTGCACTGCAAAACAATGTTTTGCATTTTCAAAAGATGCAATAGAACTTCAAAACCAGATTATAACTTACCTTACGCACTAAACACAGTGTATAAGTCAATAAACTTGTCTATACACTGTTTCATTTCTACACAACAGTATCTATAAATATTAATAAAAACTTAATTAAAATATATAATAAAGTTATTTAAAGAGTAAAGTGTTATAATATTTCCTTCATGAAAATATTGTTATAGATTATAAGGAGGTAATGTGAAAGTAGAAATTTCTCGTAGAAGATTTCTCCAAGGAAGTGTCGCACTTAGTATAATAGGTGGTACTTCTATAGGTGCTACAAGTCTTCTGTCGGATGAGAATGAACATGGTGAAATGCGCATCATGACAAGAACTACCAATACGAAAGCCCAAAAGGTGCCTTTTTTGTGTGGTATGTGTGTAAATAAATGTGCAGGAATTGCCAGAGTAGAAAAGGGTGTTGTAGTAAAACTAGACCCAAATCCATATTTTCCAAAGTCAAGAAATATGCTTTGTCCTAGGGGAAATGCAGGGATTCAAACTCTTTATGATCCTGATCGTTTAAAATATCCATTGGTAAGAGTCGGAAACAGAGGTGATGGAAAATACAAAAGAGTTTCATGGGATGAAGCTTATGATGCCATACTTAATGGAACGGATAAATTTAAGGGTTTGCTTCAAATTTTGGATGAAGAGAAGGACAATCGCTCCACTATAGGTTATTGTAATGGAGAGGGGCTATCTAAAGAGGGTTTTGAAGAGTTGATGGGACTTAAAATCGGGACTCCAAATTATGTTGATGAGATCAGTATCTGTCTTGAAACTGTTTTAGGAGGATACTCTGCTACTATTGGTGCTTATGGCGAAGCGGATATGAGTAATGCTGATTATGTTATCATAGCCGGAGCAAACAGGGCTGAAGCTATCATAACCCCAGATACTATGGATATGTTTAAAAGAAGCAAGGGCAGAGGACTCAAGACAATAGTTCTTGATCCAAGATTTACAAATACTGCGGCTAAAGCTGATAGATGGTATGCCGTCAATCCGGGAACTGATTTGGCATTTGTTTTAGCATTGACTTATGTTGTTTTTGATGAAAATCTATACGACAAAGAGTTTGCCAAAAAATATTTAGTTGGTTATGAGGATTATAAAAATCATGTGATAAAAAATGGTTACACTCCGCAATGGGCGGAAAAAATCACAAATATTCCAGCAGACGAGATATACAAAACTGCAAGAGAATTTATGAGTTCAGAGCATCCTATATATTATCAAGGAAGAAGAAGCGTCTTTGCTAAAAATGATTTTCAGCTTCGTCGTGCTCAGGCTATATTTCAAGGATTAAGTGGAAATCTGGATAAAAAAGGCGGTATCATATATGGTAAGAAACTTGCTCTTCCAAAAGAGGATGTAAACTCACCTATGTATGCACAGGCGCAAGATAGATTTGATAAAGAAGGCATAGCTATATTTGCTGGAAAAACAGGTTCTTGGATAGTGTTTAGAAATATGGTTTTAGAGGGTAAAAACCCATATCCTCTAAGGGCCATGTTTATGAGAAAGCATAATCCAATGGCAGGGGTTCCTAATACTAAAAAAACAGAAGAGTTTTTAAAGAAAATGGATCTAAATGTTATGATAGATATATTGCCAAGTGATACTACTATGTTTTGTGATGTTATATTGCCGGAGGCTTCGTATCTTGAGAGGACTTCCCCTGTTGCTAGCTATGGCTTTTTGGAGCCGGCAATTGTTCAAAGGAAAGCAGCTATTAAGCCTATGTTTGAATCCAAAACACCAGAGGTTATATACAAAGAGTTGGCAGAAAAATTAACAGAGCCTCTTTGGAAAAACAGTCTAAAATATGACGAAGATGTACAGGATGACACTAAAGGAATGAAAGCTGATGAATTAGCAAAATATTACAAGGAAAATGGTTTTGATTTGACTGAGCCTTGGGAAAAAAGTGTTGAAGAGTTAAATAAAGAGAGGGTTGTCAAAGCATTTGGTGAAGAGGCATGGAATACTCTCGAAGAAAAAGGTGTTTACTATCCAAATATGGATAAATATCACAAACAATTAAATCCAAATGAGTATCAATACTATCCAGACGATAAGAAAAACTATACAACAAAGGGTGATAAACTCAAAGTTGTAGTTAACTTTAAAAACTTAGCTAAAAAGGGTGTTGATCCTATGCCAACTTGGCATGATGAGTGGGCATTTAAAGTTCCGGATGGTCAATTTAGATTAGTGACCGGTCGTCATGCCCAATTTACTCAAAGCGGAACTACAAACAATATGGCTCTTAGGGATTTGATTCCTACAAACTACATTTGGATAAATAAAAGAGAAGCTAAAAAGAGAGGTATAGAGTTTGGAGATATGTTAGAAGTAAAAAGCAGCATAGGAAAAATTCATATAAAAGCATACCCTACGGAAAAAATAGCACCAAATATGATCTTTATGCTTCATGGTTTTGGAGGAAGCAGTAAAGAGATGGAGATGGCTTATGGAAAAGGTGGAAATGACGCTGCTATCATAGAGGACAAGATAGAGCCTGTATATGGAGCTGCTGTTATGCATGAGACAAATGTTGAGATAAGGAAGGTGTAGTCATGGCAAATTATGGAATGGCACTAGATTATAAAAATTGTATAAATTGTAAAGCTTGTGAAGTAGCCTGCAAAGAAGAAAATGGTGTTCAGCTTGGAGCCGATAAACATCGTATTTGGGTAGGAGTTAAAGAGATAGAAGGTTTATGGCCAAATCTAAGTATCGCTTCAAGTACATTTGAGCCGAGCCAATGTCAACAGTGTGAAAATGCACCTTGTCAAGAAGTTTGTCCAACCCAAGCCACTCACTATACAAAAGATGGAGTAGTCATGGTGGATGCCGATAAGTGTATCTTGTGTAGCTACTGTATGGAGGCTTGCCCTTACGACGCAAGGTATGTAAAAGAGGATACTATGACAGTTGATAAGTGTACTTTTTGTAGTGATACAAGACTGCTTCGTGGTGAAACTACTACGGCTTGTCAAGCCACTTGCCCTACTAAAGTAAGAACTTTTGGGGATTTGGATGATCCTAACAGTGAGATAAGCATACTATTGGCACACCGTGAGCATCGTACGCTCAAAACTCATCTTGGCACAAAGCCAAAACTATTTTATTTGATATAAGGAGGCAGGTATGTTTGTATTAGCCGAAAAAGGTATGAAGATAATAGAAAGATTTATACCTATGAGACACACTGATATAAGGGAATTGTTAAAATTTGAAAAGACTCCACTAAATCTTTTGGTTGCATTTACTACACTTGTATTTCTTGTGCTGTTTGTAGTAGGAGCAACAAATTATTTGATACACGGGCATCATGCTTATGGAGTTACAAGAGAGCACCCTTGGGGTTTGATGATTGCTATGTATATATTTTTCGTTGTAAGTTCAACCGGACTTTGTATAATGTCTGCTATCGGACATGTTTTCGAAGTAGAAGTTCTTGAGCCTTTTGCAAAAAGAGCGATTCATGGTGCACTTGTTACGCTTCTTAGCGGATTTGTCGTAATCTTCTTAGAGATTGGACATCCACTTAAGATGATGATTTATAACACAATCAGCCCAGGACTTACTTCAGCTATATGGGGAATGGGTGTTTTATACTCTTTATATCTTATATTTATCGTTATAGAATTTTTCTTTTTGCTTAGACATGATCATAAATGGGCAAAAAGATTTGGTATATTTGGTTTGGTTGTTGGTGTTGCAGCCCACTCTAACCTTGGAGCTGTATTTGGTTTCTTGGTAGCAAGACCTGTGGCAAATGGTATATATTATCCACTCTATTTTATACTCTCAGCCATGGTAACAGGGTGTTATCTCATCTTTTTGATGTACGGTTTCAAATATAAGTTGAATTTCCCACCAGAAATGCAAAAAACACTTGTTGCTACCTCAAAGATTTTAGGTCTTCTGTTGGCAATTTTACTTTTCTTCGAGATTTGGAGAATGCTAACTGCTATCTACGGTGGTATGGAAGATAGAGCTGAGACTGCATTGCATATACTAAAATCTTCACCTTTCTTGGTTGGAGAGATTTTACTAGGAATTGTAATACCGTTTCTTGTAATTTTATTGAGTAACGGAAAAGCTATAAGAACTATGGTATTTGCATCACTTGGCGGTATGGTCGGTATATTTTTTATGAGATATGATTTAGTTCATGATACTCAACTATATCCTATGCAAACTCTAAAACTAAGAGAATATCAGCTTCCACCATCTTTTATAGAGTATTTTCCTAGCACTACAGAGATTTTTATAGCATTAGGTGCGATAGGCATAGCTATAACGCTATATTATATCGGAGATAAAATTTTATATTTGGAAACTGATCCAGACTAGAATTATCTCTACATGTGGAGCACTGCTCCACATGTAGGTGTTTAAGATTTATAGAGCTTTTGCTATATATTTATTTAGAATTTTTGCAAAATTAGATACATCATCTATCTTCATTCCTTCTGCAAGTTTAGCTTGATCTAGCAATAGTATTGATATATCCTGCAGACTTGCCAACTCTTTACTTTGGATAATCTTTTTGAAAATTTCATGTTTTGGATTTATCTCTAAAATTGGCTTTACTTTTGGTATGTTGTCTTGTCCCATTTGTTTCAACATCTCTTGCATTTGAAAGTCAGGATCATTTTTATCATAAACTAGAACAGATGGGGAGTCGCTAAGACGAGACGAGAGTTTCACATCTTTTACTTCATCTTTTAATATCTCTTTCATTTTTACGATAATTTCTGTAAGCTCTTTCTTATCCTCTTCGCTCACTTTTTCCTCGTCTTTTATCTCTTCGTCTATGTCGGAGTTATTGACTGGTTTGATAGGAGTTTTATCATACTCATGTACCATTGGTATAACGATAGCATCAACCTCTTCATCAAGGAGTAAAACCTCTATATCTTTGGACTTAAATTGTTCTATTAGGGGAGAATTCTTGAGAAGAGCCTCGTTTTCACCTGTTATATAGTATATACTTTTTTGATCTTCTTTCATGCTCTCTTTGTACTCTTTTAGTGAAATCAAACCATCTCTTTTGCTTGATTTAAACATGACTAATTCAAGCAATGTATCCCTATTTTCAAAGTCGCCATATAGACCCTCTTTAAGAACTTTACCAAAATTTTTATAGAATTCAAGGTACTTGTCTCTATCTTTTTCATTTAGTTTTTTAAGCTCACCTAAAATTTTCTTTACAGAAGCTCTTTTTATACTTTCTAAAATCCTATTTTGTTGTAGTATCTCACGGCTGATATTTAATGGTAAATCTTCAGCATCGATTATACCTCTTATAAATCTAAGATATGTAGGAAGAAGCTCTTTTTCATCATCTGTTATAAATACTCTCTTTACATAAAGTTTAACTCCGGGTTGATAATCAACTCGATAAAGGTCCATAGGTGGAGTTGAAGGTATATAAAAGAGCGTCTTATACTCTAGTGTTCCCTCTGCTTTTGTATGTACCCAGAGAAAAGGATCGCTACTATCGTGTGAAATTTGTTTGTAAAAATCCTTGTATTCCTCATCTTTTATATCTCTTTTGTTTAGAGTCCAAAGAGCGGAAGCTTTGTTTATTTGCTCCTCTTTTATCTCTTTTTTAGGCTCTTCCCCCTCTTTTTCACTAGGAATTGTCTCTTCTTTGTCCATATATATACCAAAAGGGATATGGTTTGAGTATTTTTTAACTATCTCTTCTATCCTGTATGATTCTAAAAATTCACTCTCATCATCTTTTATATGCAGAGTTATTTTTGTACCAAAACTGGCTTTTTTTGCTTTTTTTATCTCATATTCGCCGGTAGCCTCACTTGACCATCTCCATGCTTGTTCTTCATTTGCTTTTTTACTTAAGACTTCTATCTTGTCTGCTACCATGAAAGCAGAGTAAAAACCAACACCAAATTGACCAATAAGTTGAGAATCTTTTTTCTTATCCCCACTTAGTTGAGATAAAAATGATTTTGTACCACTCTTGGCAATAGTTCCTAGATTTTCTATTAAGTCCTCTTCATTCATACCTATACCGGTGTCAGTGATGCTAAGAGTTTTTTTATCTTTATCTATCTCTATTTTAATTCTTGGTTTATAGTCAAGTTTTTTGTAAGCATCATCTGTTAGTGTTAAAAAATGCAGTTTGTCAAGTGCATCTGAAGCATTAGAGATAAGTTCTCTTAAGAAAATCTCCTTGTTTGAATACAAAGAGTGTATCATAAGATCTAGAAGTTGTGTAACTTCTGTTTGAAATTGATGTTTAGCCATAATTTCTCCTTAGTTATTAATTTTATGGGGAATTATAGCAAAATAATAAAAAAAATTCAAGAACACTAAATAATAT
>JALVAU010000359.1 GCA_027011025.1 Campylobacteraceae bacterium
ATTCGACGGAGCTCGGAACTATATATACAAGAGACGAGTTAGAAAAATTATCAAATTTTTGTAAGTTAAATGATTTGTATTTTTTTTTAGATGGAGCAAGACTTGGTTCAGCTCTAAGTTCAAAAGAAAATGACATAAATTTAAATGATTTATCAAAATTTCTTGATATTTTTTATATAGGTGGAACAAAAAATGGAGCACTTTTAGGTGAAGCTATCGTGATAAACAGTGATTATCTTAAAAAAGATTTTGCTTACAATCTTAAGCAAAAAGGTGCATTAATGTCAAAGGGTAGAGTTTTGGGAGTGCAGTTTATGAGTCTTTTTGAAAATAGTCTCTTTTTTGATTTAGCAAACCATGCAAACTTGATGGCACAAAAGATGACAAAAGCTATAAAAAAGAGTGGATTTTTGTTTTTATCTAAGCCTCAAACAAATCAGATTTTTCCAATTCTACCAAATGATCTAATAAAAAAACTTGAAGAGGATTTTGATTTTTATGTATGGAAAAAGATTGGCAAAGAAAAATCTGCCATCAGACTCGTAACATCTTGGGCAACAAGAGAGGATATTGTTGATGAGTTTATCAATTCTTTAGAAAAATATTAGCTATCCATACATTTCTATACTTGATAGGGATTGGTATAAGTTTTTAATTGATTGGGGTTTTAAAATTTATACAAGTATGGTTTTCTAAGCAAGGTTAAAAGATATTTTTTATATCATACATCTGTATGATTATTTAATAGTCATTTAAAAGATATATATAGTTTAATATTTTAAAAAAATTTTAAGAAGGATTTTCCATGACACCGTTGTCGCATATGGATTTTAGCCACCCATATTTTGGTGCCTTTTTTCTGCTGGTTTTTGCTTCGGTTGCTTTTTATGCAGTAACTGTTCTTGCAAGAGTAGTTAGTAGGAAAATGGCAAGGTTGGATAATGAGAAGTTAAAACTTACCATCTATGAGTGTGGTCCAGAAGTTACAAAACAGCCAAACAAGATATCTGCGCAATTTTATCTTTTTGCTCTTTTGTTCATTTTGTTTGATGTGGAGATTATTTTTATGTTTCCATGGGCAGTTGACTTTAAGATTCTAGGTTGGTTTGGTTTTACAGAGATGGTTCTTTTTATTATCTTGCTTACCATAGGTTTTGTATATGCTTGGAAAAAAGGAGCGCTTGAATGGCACAGCATAAAATAAATTATCTAAGTGAGGCGGGACTTCCTGTTGCACTTACAACAGTTGATAAGTTGATTCAGTGGGGTAGAAGCAACTCTTTGTGGCCTATGACTTATGGACTTGCTTGTTGTGCAATAGAGATGATGGCTACAGGTGCTAGCAGATATGATTTTGATAGATTTGGAACGATATTTAGAGCAAGCCCTAGGCAGTCGGATGTATTGATAATAGCAGGAACTTTGACAAAAAAACACTCTCCTTTCATGAGAAGATTGTATGATCAGATGACTGAACCAAAATGGGTTATAAGCATGGGTAGTTGTGCAAATACAGGCGGAATGTTTAACACCTATGCTACAGTTCAAGGAGCAGATAGAATAATTCCCGTAGATATTTATCTCCCGGGGTGCGCACCAAGGCCCGAAACACTGCAGTATGCACTTATGCTTCTGCAAAAGAAATTGCGAACAGAAAAGGCATCAAGAAAACTTAAGCCTAAAAGGTTGGTATGATGAGAAAATTTACACAAAAGAAAAATGCACAGAAAAAACCATACTATACAGATCGTTTTTGGGTGGCTCCACAAGTTCCAAAAGAGGAAGCAAGTAGTGATGAGATTTTCGCTAAAGATTTAGA
>JALVAU010000360.1 GCA_027011025.1 Campylobacteraceae bacterium
ATATAGAAGTATCTACCGCTTCAAGGGTTGATGTATTTAGCATATTTAAGTTTTCTGTTTGTGAAATAACAAAATAACCACCAGTATGAAGATTTTTAAGTACATTATCTACGACCATCTGTTTCGTATCATCATCAAAATATATCAAAACATTTCTTAAAAAAATAACATCAAACTTACCAACTTCCAAATTATGCTTCATAAGATTTCCGATTCTAAAATCCATATTTTCTACTAGTGTTCTATCTATCAAAAACTGCCCCTCATGTCTTCCCCGACCTCTTAGGCAGTATGCTTTTTTTAGCTCAACTGGTATCTTATCTGCCCATTTTTCAGGGTATAGCCCTATGCGAGCTTTTCTGATAACCTCTGTATTTATATCAGTTCCGACAACTTCCCAATCACCCTTTGCCATCGTCTTATCAAACAACATAGCAGCACTATATGCTTCTGCACCAACAGAGGATGCTGCACTCCAAAAGCGAAATTTTTTCTTAAATGGATGATTTGGTATAACTTTTTTTTGAAGAAATTCAAAATGACTTATCTCTCTAAAAAAGTATGTTTCATTTGTAGTTATGAGGTTTATCATCTCTATTCGTTCAGTTGAGTTGATTTGCACCAAACGAATATAGTCCAAATACGAATCAAGCTTATAAAAGAGCAATCTTTTTAAAAGCCTACTTTGAACAAGCAGTTTTTTTGATGGTTGCAAATCTATGCCAACTTCTCTAAATATGAGTTTTTGAACAGTTGTGAACTCGTGGTCTCCTAGTGTTATAGCCATCTAAACTCTATACTATCAGTTTTTTTATTGCTTCGCTAAGAGCTAGCATATTTACTTTTCCTATAATCTCTTGCGCACCTGCATCTATTAGAGAATCTTGCATATTGTCATTTGACATATTTGTGTGAACAATGATATTTATATTTTCATATTTTTTGCCTGAGCGAAGAGTATCTATAACCTCTCTTCCTCCAAGAACAGGCATCTCTAAATCAGTGATAAAGAGTGCAATTTCATCAGGTGATATATATTTTAAATCTTCAAGAAGAAGTTGTCCGTTTTCGTACATCCTGTGCCTTAGTCCCATCTTCGCAAATAGTGACTCTGCCATCTTTCTTATAAATCTACTGTCATCTGCAAACAGGACTAATTTATCTGTATTGACTTTTTCTAACTTTTTAGTATCCTCCATAGCCTTTGTATCAATAGTATCAAAGACATCCAAGAGCATTTTATCACTGTCAAATATAAGACACATCTCACTTTTTCTACCTATGTTCACTTTTGTAATAAAAGATACTTTTTCATCATTGTTAGAGTTATCCGTCATGGTTTCAGGTGGAATATTTACTATATACTCTACTCTTTTTACAACAATACCTAGTCTATGACCACCATAATGCGCAATAATAACCAACTCATACTCATCTTCACTTAAAACTTTGTTGCCAAACCACTTATCAAAATTTACTATAGTTGTCATATTGCCACGAATATCCGCAGTTCCTAAGATAAGACCATCTGAGTTTGTTTTAGCTATATCTATATCTTTATATACTAGTAACTCTTCTATTTTTGATATATTTTTAGCATAAAACTGCCCATCGCTTCCCTCAAATATCAGATACTGGCTTGTATCATTTGCGTTGGCACTTACAAGAGCAACAAGGTCTAGCTCATCATCGTCATCTTCTATAATATTTTCTATATTTTCTTCGTATTCTTCCATTTTTATCTCTTTTTTAGACAAACAATTTTGACAGTTCATCAATATTTAAAATAGCATCTGTATTTAGGATAGCTATATATTTATTGTTATATTTCCCCATGTTCAAGATATATCTTGCTTCTATTTTTGAACCAAATTCTGGTGATTTTTTTAGATTTGATTGAGGAATTTTATCTACGGCATAAACCTCATCTATCATCATACCTATCTCCATTTTTTGATCATTCTTTTCATAGTTTATCACCACTATAGATGTTTTATCACCTATTTGTGTCTCTCCTAAACCAAATCTATTTATCAAATCAACTACGGGAACAATATTTCCGCGAATATTTGTAACCCCCTTGACATAAGGGTGCATCATGGGAACCTTTGTAACACTACTGTACTCTACTATCTCTTGAGCTTTTAGAGCTTCGACGGCATACAGAACTCCACCGGCTAAAAAAAGTAGATACTGATCTTGTGCCTCCGATGTTTCGCCATTTAGTCTATTTTCACCCTTGTTCATATTCTTATCCTAGTATCTATCAAAATCACGAAGATCAAAACCTTCACTACTTGAAGATTGAGTCTGTTTTACTACTCTTGCCGGAGCAGATGCAGGAGCAGGAGCCGAGAACATATCTGCGGGAGCAACTTTAAAGAAGCTCATCATTTGACTAAGTGAAGAGGCTTGTTCATTTAACTCCTCACTTGCACTTGCCATCTCTTGAGAGGAGGCAGCATTTGTTTGTGTTACTTGGTCTAGTTGAGTCATGGCCGTATTTATTTGACCTAGTCCTATATCTTGCTCTTTTGCAGCATTTGCTATATCTTTTATCAATTCTGCTGTCTCTTGAATCTTTGGAACAACATTTCCTATAAGTTCACCCGCCTTTTCACTTACCTTAACACTATCGGTCGTGATAGTGCTTATCTCAAGTGCAGAGGTTTGAGATCTTTTTGCTAGTTTTCTAACTTCAGCAGCAACAACAGCAAACCCCTTACCATGCTCACCAGCTCTTGCTGCTTCTATAGCGGCATTTAGGGCCAAGAGATTTGTTTGATATGCTATATCTTCTATAATGCTTATCTTCTCAGCAATTGTTCGCATAGCTTCAACAGTTTTTGTAACTGCCTCCCCACCATCTATCGCCATTGATGCTGATTCATTTGCCAAATCATTTGTTTTTTGAGCATTTTTTGCACTCTCTGCTACGCTACCGCTCATCTCCTCTAGCGCTGCACTTGTCTCCTCTAGTGAGCTTGCCTGTTCCGTTGCTCCTTGAGAAAGAGATTGTGAAGAGGCATTTACTTGGGTAGAAGCTGAACTTATCTCTACCACACCACTATTGACTCGACTTACGATTTGTTGTAGTTTATCCGCAACAGAATTTGTAGCAGTTTTAATTGCTGCAAAATCTCCGACAAAATCTTTTTTGATCCTTTGCATCATATCACCATTTGACATAGCTTCCAAAACATCACCGGCTTCTTTAAACAGCTCTTGCAACACTATTGCTGTACTGTTTGCGGCCTGCTTAACAGCATCAAAATCACCCTGATACTCTGTTGTTATTCTTTTAGACAGCTCACCATTTTGTAGTGCTTTTAGACCAAAGATGGTATCTGCAAAGGCTTTGTCAACTGTTTCTAAAGTGTCATTTACAACTGCTACTAGTTTTAGATAATCTCCCTCAAACCCTTCTGCATTTACTCTAGTTTTTACATTTCCTTTTTCTATCTGTGCATATCCTGCTTGATAATTTTTTAGAAGTTGTTCTAATTTTTCTGCTGTACTGTTTGCTGCTTGTTTGACTATATCAAAATCACCTCTGTACTCTGTTGTTATTCTAGCATGAAATTCACCATTTTGTAGTGCTTTTAGACCAAAGATGGTATCTGCAAAGGCTTTTTTGGTTGTTACTGAAAATCCATTTATATTGCGTATGATATCTAAAAACTCTGCGCTATATTTTTGAGTATCCAAAACAACATTTAAATTTCCATTGTTTATCTCGTCTCCTAGCTCTTTCGTCTCTTTTGTCAATAGCATCAACTGTTTTTTCAAGAGTTGATTCTCTTTTTTTAGCTTTTTATTATCTTTTTTTAGTTTGTTTACATCAAGTTCTTTTGCCATTTTTTTTCCTTTTTTTTAGTTTATTTCTCTAATTTTATGCTCCATAAGCTTAGGTATATCAAATATAAGAGCTATCTCTCCACTACCCAATATAGTTCCCCCACTTATACCCGGTACATTTCTGAAAACTTCGCCCAAAGGCTTAATCACCGTTTGAAACTCTCCAAAGAGTTCATCCACCATCATTCCTATTTTATAATCACCATATCGCACAACAACAACATTTTCTCTCTTGCTTTGTGTTTTTTCTTCTTTAAAGTAAGTTCTAACATCCAAAAGAGGGAGCATAGAATCTCGAAGATTTATAAACTCATTGCCATCCATCTCTTTCCTATAGTGGTCATCTAGCTCTATACACTCTTGAATCATCTCTAGTGGAATTATGTATTTTGTATCTCCACTTTGTGTTAAGAAGCCATCTATTATAGCTAAAGTAAGCGGAAGTCTAATCGTAAACAAGCTTCCCTCGCCAGGCTTTGAATCTATCTCGACTGTTCCTCTGAGGGATTCGATATTTCTCTTTACAACATCCATGCCGACCCCTCGACCAGAGATATCAGAGACACTTTCCGCTGTTGATAAACCTGCTGCAAAGATTAGATTATATATATCTTTGTCACTTAAGTTGTTATTTTCATTGATTAGCCCATTTGCTATCGCTTTTTCTAAAATTTTTTCTTTTGGCAAACCCTTACCATCATCACTTATCTCTATGACGATAGTTCCTGCATCAGGATAGGTCTTCAGTGAGACATGTCCTTTTGGACTCTTGCCTAAAGCTTCTCTTTCACTTGGCATCTCTATGCCATGGTCTATGGAGTTTCTAAGCATATGCATGAGAGGATCGGAAATCTTTTCCACAACCATCTTGTCAAGCTCAGTCTCTCCACCTATTATCTCAAAATCTATCTCTTTATCTACTTTTTTGGCTACATCGTGAACAATTCTCTTAAATTTATTGAAACTGTCTCCGACTTGAACCATTCTTATGTTCATAACACCCGTTCGTATCTCTTCTAACATATCGCTTAGGATTGTGGCAGACTCGTCAAGTTCATTATCATCCAAAACATCCGCTCTTCTTGTGACTTTTGCATTTGCTATGACCATCTCGGAGATTTGATTTATGAGTTGATCTATCTTACTTGAATCCACTCTAAGGGAGAAGCTTTTGGGAGAAGCTTTCTTTTTTACGCTTACTGTTTTTTCTGTTTTCTGACTCTCTATTTTTTGACTCTCTTCTTGCTTTTCATCAGTTTTTTCTATTTTATCTTCTAGCTTCAGAGGCTCTTTCTGCAATGCTATAACATTTTCAAAACCACTTGAGACCAATCTATCTCTAAAGCCATCTTTATCATCACAAGACTCTATAAGCGCCTCTAGCATATCCTCGTCATCTGCTTTAAATATATGTAACTCTATATCATCAATCACAAATTCGAAAATCTCTTCTATCTCAGCATATGGTGCATCAGTTGAAAAAAGCACTTCATAGCCGATGTAAGCTTCGGTCGGGTTTATACTATTTATATCAGGAATATCTGAATCAACAAAAAGGAGATGCTTAACCTCACCCAAAATTGAGAAAAAGCTGATGATACTTAGGATATCCATACCGCTTGAAAAAAAGTGAGGTTTTAGTCTAAAAGATATATGCCATAACTCTTCTTCTCCACCTTCGTCACCACTCTCTTCGTCTTGGATAATTACTTCACTTGGCTCTGTTGGTTTGGCATCTGGCATCATGGATTTTAAGATTTTTTGTAATTCATCATCTGTTTTCTTGGTGTCTTCATCTAACTCTTTATCTTCAACAGCCAAATCGATCAATTTTTGGGCATGGTCTTTTGATTTGAAAAATAGATCAATCATCTCTTCTTTAAGTTTTATTTTGCCCTCTCTTACCTCGCTCAGTAAATTTTCAGCGATATGCGTAAATCCTACAACGCTATCAAAACCAAACATTCCAGCTGTTCCTTTGATAGTGTGCATAGCCCTAAAAAGTGCCCCTATGCTCTCATCATCAACACCGTTTTCTTGCATCTCTATAAGAGCATTTTCCATAAAAGAGAGTTGTTCGTCCGCATCTTCACAAAACAGTTTTAGCTCTTCACTCATGGTCGCCTCCTGTTAAAAATTCACAAGCAGACTTTTTTAGGATATCTAACACTTCTTGGTTTAGATTTTTTAATTCAAATTTTTTTGAAGACTCTTTACAACTTTTTTGAAGCGATACAAACAGCTGGATGATACTCATGTCTATTTTATTTACATTTTTCATATCTATTGAAACCAAATCACTCTCAAACTCTCCAAGCAGCTCTTGGTAGAGTGACTCTACCTCGTATATGGTTAATTCATCTTTTTCAATAATCATCTCTAACTTCTATACCATAAGCTTTTTGACAGCCATAAAAAATTTCTTTTTATTAAAAGGCTTTAACATCCATGCTCTAACACCTAGGGCTTGACCCTTGGCTTTAAGAGCAGGGTTTGATTCTGTTGTGAGCATTATGATTGGTATATATTTGTATTGTGCATCTTGTTTTATATTTTCAACCATCTCTAGTCCGCCCATAATCGGCATATTTACATCGCTAAATATAAGGTCAATTTTATGCAGAGCCAACAACTCTAAACCTTCTTGACCATTTTCTGCCGTTATCGGTTCATGCCCAGCCTCAGAAGCAGCGCTAGATGCAACTGAACGAATAAGGCTTGAGTCATCTACTATCAGTATCTTTCCCATTGTAAAATTTCCTTTATATTAAAAGTCTATAAATTTTATCTCTTTAAACATTAAAATAATCTTAATAAAAC
>JALVAU010000361.1 GCA_027011025.1 Campylobacteraceae bacterium
AAACCTTACCTTATGCAAAGTGTATATCTACTCTTGTGCCCAAGAGCCTATAAACTCCTCCGTGTTTATGGAAGATACTTTATGTTTCGAGGCATAAGCTATAGAGATTAAGCTCTCTAGTGTCTTCTCAAAATAGTCATTGATCAGTAGAAAATCATACTCTTTTACTCTAGTTATCTCTGAGATTGCATTATTTAATCTCTTCTGTATAGATTCTAGGGAGTCGGTACCTCTTTTAACCAATCTATCTCTTAATACATTTTGGTTTGGAGTAGTGAGAAAAACAGAGGTTATGATATTTCCAAATTTTTCTTTGGCTATTTTATGACCCTGAACATCTATGTCAAAAATCACTATTTTACCGGCATTTAACTCTTTTAATATCTGCTTTAGAGATGTGCCGTAGTAATTATCATGTACTCTTGCCCACTCTAAGAAATTACCCTCTTCTATGCCTTTTTTAAATTCATCTTTACTTATAAAAAAGTAATCTTGCCCATCAGTTTCGCCGGCTCTTTTTTCTCTTGTGGTTGTTGAGATGGAAAAATATGTGTTTTCAACTCTCTTCATCATTTCATGCATCAATGAACTTTTTCCAGATCCACTAGGTCCAGATATAACTAAGATATTACCTTTCATTCTTCATCTTCAAATGTTATAGAGATGTTTACCCGCAAACCTTTAAGTGCATCTTTCAACTCGTCTTTGTTTAGGACATCTTTTACGCTATCTTTCATCTTGGTTTTTAGCTCTTCTTTTAACTCATCTATATCAACATTTTCCTTTTGAGATGAAGTAGTTTCGCCAAATAGATCGTTTAAATCCTCCTCTAAAAGATCATCTATAGACTCTTTTTTACTACTAGGTATAACAGTATCTTTAGCTATATCCTCTTTTATGTCTGTATTCATGTTGCTTTCTATCTCTCTTGATATGTTTTCTTCATCTATCTTCTCTATCTCTTTGAGTATCTCTTGAGGTTCTTCAAGCACTCCAAAATCCTCACTTAAATCATCTATAACTTCACTCTCTTTAGATATATCATCTATTGTATTTTCTATGTTTTCCTCTTCTAGGATATCATCATCTTGCACATACTCTTCATCTTTAAGCAGCTCTTCTGGTTCAGACTCTTCTGCCACCTCTTCATCCAAGAGTTGTTTAACTTCATCAATATCCTCGCTATCTAGTATTGATGTGCTATTATCTTCATCTTTGCTATTAAGTTCTGTATCCAATTCATCTAAAGCATTTTCTATGTTTTCTTCTTCTAAAATATCAGAATTGAGCTCATCTTCATCTGCCAAGTTATCTTTGATATCATCTTTTCGTGTATCATCTTCACTGCTAGAATCTGTATCTAACTCATCTAAAATATTTTCTATATTTTCTTCATGGAATTCATCGATGTCTAATTCGTTACTTTGCTCTTTGTCTTCTAATTCTAAATCTTCTTCTATATTATCCAAAACATCGTCATCTGGCATAGGTAAATCTAAGCTACTCATATCATCTAAATCAAATGCCTCTATATTTTTTTCTTCAATGCCCTCTATGACATTTTCATTATCTTCATCGGTATCTTCTAGGTTGTTTTCTTTGTTCTCTTGTGTAGATAAATTGTCTATTTTTTTGAGTAAATCCATGAAGTCTGTGGGTAAAAATGGTTTTTGTAAAAAGTAATCTGCATATGATGGCTTTGGTAATGTTTTTGGGTATATATATATTATTTTGCCTAAATTTCCACTCTCTTTAAGTAGAAGTATAGAGTTTTCAGTTACCGCTTCATTATCTATTATCGTTATATCATAATTTCCATTTAGATCAAAATCGTCACTTTTAAATTCTTCTATTTCGCAACCATATTTTTGAGCACTAAGACCGACAAGTCTTGAGACTGCTGGATTATTGTTTATCAAAAGAAGACGCATTTTTACTCCTTAATACGATTTACTAGTGTACATTGTAATATAATCTAAATTACGATTGCATTAAAGTTTTATTGTAACAAAATAAAAAGGTGCTCTAATGCTTGCATAAACTCCTTTTGGAATACAAACATTATCGAAGCCAAGCTTGTAATCAGCACAACAAATCCTACCATTATCTTGATAGGAAAGCCAACAACAAGAAGGTTAAATTGAGGCATAGTTTTCATCAACATCCCAAACACCAAATCAGCAAGCATGGATAGTCCTATGATGGGGAAAGATAAGATGAAGCCATAGATAAATATACTTGCAGTTGCCTTTAAAAGATAATTCCATAGGCTGCCACCGGGATAGAAATCTCCTAAAGGCAATATATGGAGTGATTTGGCTAGAAAGATAAGCATCAAATGGTGAGCATTAAGACTTAGGATAACCATCAAGCCGATTAGACTAAATATTTGAGACATTATGGGAGAAGATATGTGTGATTGTGGGTCTATAACATTTGCCATGGTGAAACCCATAACAAAAGATATTTGCATACCTGCCATTTGAAGCATAGCAAATATGAGATTTAAGATCAAACCAGCAATCAAACCCAAAAAAAGCTCACTAGTTATAGCTAAAGATATAGTAGCGATATTTAACTCTATATTTGGAAGAGATGCCATTGGATACAGAAAAAGAACTAAAAACAGAGCAAAAGCCGTCTTGATACTTACGGGGATTGACATATGAGAGAAGAAAGGAAAAAAAGCAAATAGACCAGATATTCTAGCAAATAAAAGTAGAAATAGAATTACATGATTTTGTCCAAGAAATTCTATAATTGTCTGCATAGTTCCTCTATATAAGCCCTTTTAAGCTTAAATTCTTACTATATTTGCACCTCTTTGCCAATGATTTTTCATGAGTTACCAAAAAAAGCACCCCTTTTACCTCTTTGATGTATTCAAAAAGTATATCCATCACCTCGTTTGCTGTTTTCTCATCTAAATTTCCTGTTGGTTCATCTGCAAATATAATCTTTGGTTTTTTTGTCAATACCCTTGCTATCGAGACTCTTTGTTGTTGTCCGCCTGAAAGCTCTCCTATCTTTTGTTTCATCACTTTTTGAATTTTGAATTTTTCTAGCAACTCTTGGTCTATACTGTTTTTTGTTAAAATTGTTGCTAGTTCTATATTTTCATAGGCACTAAGTCCTCTAAAAAGATAGTGTGCTTGAAAGATAATTCCTATCTTCTCTCGTCTTATTTTTATCAGCTCTTTTTGGCTTAAAGAGTATATGTCTTCTCCAAAGAGTTGTACACTTCCGCTATTTGGTTTGAGCATTGTTGAGCATATATGCATAAGAGTTGATTTTCCGCTACCGCTTACTCCTGTGATAGACATAGAGTCGCTTTTGCCTAGTGAAAAATTTATATCGTTAAAAAGTGGATAGTCAAAAGAGTGAGAAACATCTCTTGTCTCTATAAGGGGCATTTTAAATCCTTTTAAAGGATAGGAAATGTGGAGCGATAAAGCTCCACATGTAGAATGAAAATTATTTTAATTGCTCTGCAACTTCACTTGCAAAATCACAACCTTTTTTCTCTAAACCTTCTCCTAGTTCAAATCTTACATAATCTACAAGTTCGATTTTACCACCAAACTCTTTAGATTTTTCTTCTATAACTTGCTCTACCGTTTTTTTGTCATCCATAACATAAAACTGACTAAGAAGTGTAAATTGTTGATCTAGCTGAGTGTTGTCAGCTATAAATCTAGCGATTTGTCCCGGAATTATTCTATCCCAAATTTTTTCAGGCTTGTTTTGAGCCTTCAATTCTGCCTCAATATCTTTTTTTGCTTGTTCCATCACTTCGTCTGTGAGTTGAAGCATACTTCCGTAAAGTGGAACTTTTTTAAGGGGTTTTTTAAGTCTTGCTAACTCTTCATTGTGCTTTTGGATATCAGCTTTTAAAGCTACAGTCTCTTTTTCTATAAAATCAGGATCAAGCTCTTTGTAACTTAAATAGTTAGGTTTCATCGCTGCTGCATGCATACAAAGTTGTCTGATAAACTCTGCACTTTTGCTAGCAACTTCTTCATTTTCACATTTAGCTGCTATCAAAACACCAACTCTTCCGTTTGAGTGAGCATAGCCATTTACTACGCCATTTTCACCAGCTTTTAGAGTCACAAATCTTCTAAGTACAAGATTTTCACCAATCTTTGCTATATGAGAGTTAAAATACTCTTCAAATTTTGTACCGTCTATCGTTGTGCTCATCAATTCTTCAACATCTTTAGCGCTACTATTCATGATGTGTGTTGTTGTATTTTTGGTAAAGTTGATAAAGTTTTCATTTTTGGCAACAAAATCTGTTTCAGAATTTATCTCACTGATAGTTGCTTCTTTGTGGTTTGGATTTACCTCTACACTTACCAAGCCTTCACTTGCAAGTCTATCAGATTTTTTAGCTGCTTTTCCAAGACCCTTTTCTCTTAAAATATCTACCGCTTTATCGATATCACCTTCAGTCTCACTTAGTGCTTTTTTACAATCCATCATACCAGCACCGGTCATCTCTCTTAACTGTTTTACCATTTGTGCACTTATAACTGCCATTATTTTTCCTCTGTGTCTTCTTGTGATTTTGCAACTTTTTCAGTTACAGCTTCGCTAACCAATGTTTCATCACCAACAGCTTCTTCTATAACTTCAGATTTTTCTTCTTCGCTGATTTCTTGGGCTTGTGCTTCTTCTTCCGCTGCATCTTGTTCTCTTATCTCTTTTCCTTCATTCATAGCTTCTGCCATCTCTTTGCAGAAAAGTCTAACAGAACGAATAGCATCATCATTACCAGGAATTGGCAAATCTACGAGATCAGGATCACAGTTTGTATCAAGTGGTGCTATAACTTTTATGCCGAGTCTTCTAGCTTCTTGAACAGCGATTTTTTCTTTTACAGTGTCGATTACAAAAATCATATCAGGGATCTTTTTCATCTCTCTGATGCCGCCTAGATAATCCAAAAGCTTAGCTTTCTTTCTCTTTAGCATCAATGCTTCTTTTTTTGTTAAAAGTTCAATCTGTCCATCTTCTTCCATCTTTTCAATGATGTCTAGTTTTCTGATTGATTGTTTGATTGTTTGATAGTTAGTAAGCATTCCGCCTAACCATCTATGGTTCACATATGGCATACCACATTTTTCGGCATACTCTTTTACTGCTTGGCTTGCTTGCTTTTTAGTACCGACAAATAACATTGTCTGTCCCTCAGTCGCAGCATCTTTTACTACATTATAAGTGTATCTGAAAAAACGAAGTGTTTTTTGTAGATCTATAATATAGATATTTTTTCTCTCACCAAAGATATATTTTTTCATCTTTGGATTCCATCTTCTAGTTTGGTGTCCGAAGTGTACACCACACTCCAACAAGTCTTTCATGGCTACCATGAAGCTCTCCTTATGTTAATTTTTGGTTTAGCCTCCATGCCCATCAACAGTTTTACCTGCAACCTTTAAAGGATTGGCATGTGTGAGATATTAAACGAAGGGCAATTATACAAAAAATTTATTTAAATTATGCTTCAAAATGCAAATCCTTGAAGTGTTCTTAAGAGAATTTTAGTTAAATTTTGCTAAAGTGTCAGAGTTTAGTTTGAAAAAGGGATTGCTTGGGTAATGAAAATATTAAATAAAATATACTTAAATATTATCATGATGTTTTTAGTATTCCTTCTATTGATTCTTGTTAATAATAATTTAAAAATTGTCTCCATCTCTCTTTTGACGGTAGCTATGTTCTTTTTACTTCTAAATCTTATAAAACTATTAAGCGAATTAAAAAAGTCAGCAAAATTAGAAGAAAACTCTAAACAGGCATATCTCGATGCATTTGAAGAGAGTTCTTCTTTGGCAAAATTTGATAAAAATTTTATCTTAAGTTATGCCAATAGGTCATTTTACCAACTGATTTTGCGTACAAAAGATGAGTGTATAGGAAAAACATTAGATGAATTGTTGATAAATAAAATTGATATTAAAAATGAAATACATGAAACTCTAAGACATAATTTATCTTGGGAAGGAGTACTGTATTTAAAAATTCCTTTTGGTGAGGGAGTCTATCTGCAGTGTTCTATAGTTCCTATACGAGATAAAGAGGGTATTTTAAAAGATTATCTATTGATAGGACATGATTTGACAGAGTTGATGATTGTAAAAAAAGCTATACAAGACAACACATACATAGATATATACACAAAATTACCAAATAGAATACAATTAATAGCAGATAAAGCAAAATTTAATCAAAAGCAAAATCTTACACTGATCATCTTAAACATAGACTCATTTCAAGCAATTAACAGTATATATGGCAATAATTTTGGAGATGAAGTTTTAATTCTAGTGGCAAAATGGTTGAAAGATAATCTTCCCACTAAAGATTCTAGGCTCTACAAGTTTGAAGCAGATGTGTATGCTATCTTGATTTCATCTCCTTTTAGGAAATTAGAGTTAGAAAATTATCTCAAAAAATTATCTCAAAAAATTTCCAAAGATGGACTAAATCATAAAGACAATAATATAAATTTGAGTTTTACAATAGGAGCGGCGCAAGGCAAAGCAAATCTGTTGAAACTCTCTTTTTTAGCATATAAAGAGGCAAAACAAGAAAAAGAGGCCTATATTGTATATGATTCAAGCACCAAGAAAGATGAGGAGTATATAGAAAATATCAAGATGATAAATATCC
>JALVAU010000362.1 GCA_027011025.1 Campylobacteraceae bacterium
TGCCTCCGCTTGGCACAACAACAACGACAAAAACAAAAGAGCCGATGACGATAGAGGGTGCACTCATCATGATGTCATTCAAATCCCTTATGATATTTACATAGACTCCCCTACCATACTCTCTTAAATATATACCTGCTAGCATACCTAGAGGAACTCCTATAGCCGTAGCTACAAGAGCCATCACAAACTGGCCAAATATCAAGTTTCTAAGTCCACCATCTATCAAATCTTTTGTAAAAAGTGTCCAATTTATCGCATCAACTCCTTTTAAAAAGAGTGTTATTAAAATCCAAGCTAAAAAAACCAAGCCTATAATCGCTGCAAAAGTTGAGAGCAGAAGCACTATCTTGTTTATCATCAATCTTCTCATCTTCTACCTCTTAGAAAGTAAAATTTTGCCAAAGCTATGATACCAAAGCTAAGTATAAAGAGTATGAATGCTAGATAAAAAAGTGCGCTCATCATCTGCGGATCTGCCTCACCAAAGTTATTTGCAAGCACAACAGGAATGGAGATAGTAGGACTAGTGAGTGAGCCTGAAATCTTAAATACGCTACCTATCAAAAATGCAACTGCCATAGTCTCTCCGAGGGCTCTTCCAAGCGATAAAATCACAGAGCCTATGATACCTACTTTTGCATAAGGAAATATGATATCTTTTACAACCTCAAACTTTGTAGCTCCAAGTGAGTATGCCGACTCTTTTAGGACATCCGGAGTGGTATTCATGGCATCTCTAGTAATGGCCGCCATAAAAGGCAAAATCATAATTCCCAAAACCAAACCGGCTGTTAGGAGCGATATTTGTGAGCCTCCTACAACTTTTTGCACTAACGGTGCAAAATAGAACAATCCCCACATACCATAGATGATACTAGGAATTGCGGCTAACAACTCTATGGCGATACCCACTGGTTTAACGATGATTTTTGGTGCAATTTCAGATAAAAACACAGCTATTCCCATGGCTATTGGCATAGAAAATACCATAGCGATAAGAGTAGAAAGTATAGTTCCCATGATAGGAACAAATCCACCATATAAGGTTTTAGTTTCAACAGCTTGTTCAGATTGGTCGTCACTAGGCACCGCTTGGTCTGCGAACATAGGTGAGTCTTCATCTGCAAAAAGATCATCACTCTCATCTGCACTCTGTTTTGTATTTTGGGAGAGTGTTTTTGGTTTATCAGATTTTATTTCAACTATTTTTCCCCAATTACTTTCAACCAAAAAGTGGAGTCCATACTCACTCATAGCTGGTTTTGCCGAGACAAAGAGCATTATGAAGATAGAGAGTAGCAAAACTAAGATAAGGGTTGCACTCGAAAATGCAACCCTTTTAAATATAAGTTCTCTGTTCAAGACTAATATACTCCGTTAGCTTTCCAGTATTTTTTGATTTTATTTGTTAAACTTTTTGGAAGTGGAACATAAAACAGCTTGCTTGCTATATCTGCACCATTATCAAATGCCCAGCTATAAAATGCTGTGATTTGTTTATCTTTTGCGATTTTCTCCTTTGGCATGATGATGAATGTACTAGCTACCAATGGATAAGAATCTTTTCCACTAGGATAACCTATAACTGCATAAAATCCTTTGGCAGGATCAAAATCAGCCCCGGCGGCCGCCGCTTGAAATGTCTTCATGCTTGGTTTTACAAAGTATCCATCTCTGTTTTCAACAGTTGCTACTTTTGCATTTGACTCTACTGCATAAGCATACTCTATATAACCGATTGAGTAAGGAGTCTGCTTTATGATTGAGCTTACACCCGGATTTCCTTTGCCACCTACATTGTTACTTGGCCA
>JALVAU010000363.1 GCA_027011025.1 Campylobacteraceae bacterium
TGATACTGTGTCAGCATGACAGAGTCCACATGTTTTATCCATAATCCAGAAACTACCCGGATCTCTAACAAATGCCTCTAAACCACCTGGGTGATTTGGTGCACCTTTGTGCGCCATCTTTTTGGTGGTAGCTTTTACATTACCGCCATGACAGATGGTACATCCTGCAGGATCACCAACGCCAGCTCCTAGAGCCTTAATCTGTTGCATCATATCTGAATCTTGGTGTCTTATATCTTCGATTCCTTTGTGACATGACATACAGTCAGCAAATGCCCACGATGAAATAAGAGCTACAAGAAACAGTGCTTTTGCAAAGCTTGATTTCAACATATTCTCTCCTTTTTAGAATTTGTCAAATTAATGACTTATTGCAATTATATGCTACAAAAGTGCTTCGTAAGTGCTTTTAGCTAAACTTTTCAAAAAAACCATGGTTTATGTATTTTTTAAGGTTTCAAAATGTAACATAACAGCCATTGAAAGGAGTTTTATGAAGAGATTAATCATATTTATTATTCTTATATTTTTTGCAAATATTTCTTTTGGGGCAAATGATATCGTAGATGGTTGGGAGACAGATTTAGAGCAGGCAAAAGAAGATGCAAACCGTCTCAAGAAGCCTATAATGCTGTTTTTACACTCTGTTAGCTGCTTTTATTGTCCAAAGGTTATAGAGGAAGTATTGCCAAATCCAATATTGGCAAAGTATTTGGAGAAAAATTTTGTCAGATTAGAACTTGATACGAGTACAGGATCTGACTCAATAGAATCAGAAGTTACAGACCAAGCACCCCCTAGGTTTATCGTAAGTATTACACCGGCATACCTGTTTATGGGACCAAATGAAGAGAAGTTGGCAAGAAATGGTAAGAAACATATGATAGTATATGGTTTTTGGGATGCAAATGATACTAAAAAATGGGCACAAGAAGCCCTAAAGAGGTTTAAGACTTTATACGGAGATAAGTACAAATGAGATTTATAATTTTGCTATTAGTTAGTATAGTTTTTGTTTTTGGGGCACACGAAAAAAGAGGGCAAAAATACTATCTAAAAAGATGTTCATCTTGCCATGGAACAGGTAAAATGTGGGGAAATGTGGCAACACAGAGTGAGTGGAAAGATTTTTTAAACAAAGATTTAAATGAATTAAAGAGTTTTCATACTAAAAATCCAGAACTTATAAAATACCTTGATTCGAGTGAATTTAAAAAAGAAAAAAATAGATTGAGGAGATTTTTGCAAGAGTTTGCAAGTGATTCAGAATCAATACCGAGTTGTAACAATTAAAAAAATATTTTTATTTTTATTTTTATTTTCGTATGTTTTTGCCTTTGGCAATACTAAAAATATACTTCTTATCCACTCCTATCATAGAGGTTATAAGTGGAGTGATGATATCTCTAAAGTATTCGAGAAAAAATACGGTAACTCTAAAAACAGTTCATTAACTACGGTCTATATGGATACAAAAAAAATTGCAACTCCTATATATTTTGATAGATTGTTTGACTTGTATGACGAAAGATTCAAAGGGAGACATTTTGATTTAGTGATTGCTGCTGATAATAATGCTTTAGAGTTTGTTATACGCTATCATGAGCATCTATTTAAAGATTTGCCGGTGGTATTTTTAGGGATCAATAATTTCGATGAATCTATGATATATGAAAACAATATGCGACAATACACAACTGGTGTTGCAGAAAATGTAGATATAGCAAAAAATATAGACTTAATTCTCAAAATCCATAAAAAATGCAAAAATATTGTTATTATAAATGATAAATCAAAAACAGGGTATGCCAT
>JALVAU010000364.1 GCA_027011025.1 Campylobacteraceae bacterium
TCTGGGTATTTCCCTATCTTAAAATTTGGTGAATGAAATAAGGCATACAAGTCAACAATCTCTTTTGTGGCTTTTAGCATTCCCTCTCCACCCTCTATCATTATATTTTTATAATTTTTTAAGATTTCAAAATTATCATCTATGAAAACTTTTCTGTTTTTGACCTTGAAAAGTGGAATTGAGTTATCAAAATCTTTGCTTCTTGAGTATATAAGTATATCTGGAGCCTTTCCCTCACAAAGTCTTGCATCTAGTGTAGGTCTATCTGTTCTGACTGTATTACCGCCTATGACTAGAAGATCACAAACATCCCTAAACTTGTGAACCAACTCTCTTGATGCCCTACTTGTGATTATTCCACCATCAATGACACCATTTAGACTCATAGCAAGTTTAAAAAATATAAAGTTACTCTTTTGCCACTTTAAAAATGGGATTATTAACTCTTCACACTCTGCGCAATCTTCTAAAACTTCTACTTTTATGCCATGCTCTCTTAGGTACTCCACTCCTCCAACTGCCATTGGATTTGTATCCCTTTTGCCAACTACCACTTTTTTAAATTTCAGCTCTTTTATAAGATGTGAACAAGGTGGAGTTTTACCATAGTGGTTACAAGGCTCTAGTGTTACATGTAGAGTATAGTTTTTAAACATATCGTTGTGTTTTTTCATAAGATAGTCATGAATTTCACTAGAATTTTGAAGTTTAAGTATCTTTTTATCATCTGTGAGCTTAAAGTAGGCATCTTTTATAACTTCTACTTCAGCATGTGCAAAACCAGCTTTGGTATGGGCTTTGCAAGATAGTACAGAGCCAAATCTATCACTAATCAAAGCTCCAACTGCAGGATTTGGATAGGTAAGTCCTTGATATTTCCAAGCCTCTTTCACGGCTAAATGCATCAAAGAGTTATCTCTTACCATTTGTAGTAAGTTCTTGCCTTATCTATATCTTCGAGATTTATTTTAATTTCTTCCCCATCCTCTTCTATAATCTCTAAAACTTTACCATCAAAAGAGTTTAGTTTGCCTATGATTTTATCTGTATTTATAAGTTTAACTTTTATATTTTCACCGATACTACCCAAAAAATGTTCCGTTTTTTTAAGAGATCTTTCTATTCCCGGGGAGCTAACCTCAAGAGTATAAGCACCATTTACCGGTGGTTCCAAATCTAGGATAGGCGATAATATCCGAGAGATTTTTGCGCAAAGATCAAGTGTTACTCCATCCTTAGAAGTTATATAAATTCTATAAATTCTATTGCCGTTTTCACCTACAATCTCACTATCATAGTATGAAGCACCATTTTCTTCTATAATTTTTTTAATCATTTTCATTTATGTTTAACTCTTTTTCTATCTTTTGAAACAGCTCATCCATCCTGTTTATCTCCTTCAAACTCTTATCAAACTTAAAATGAAAATTTGGGCATCTAAACCACCCTTCAGCCTCTAAGCAATAATTTTGAAGATGCCTGTTAACTTTTTTAAGATGAGTTAGGACATATTTTTTTTCATCATCATCTAGTGCCATTTCATCAAGATATACTTCGGCATCATATTTTCCACGACTACAATTTACATCTATAACACAAAGACCCTGCAACATAGGGTCATTGAGAGTAGCAAAAGCTTCCGGCAAAAGTTCTCTTAGAACACTTTGTGTTCTTTGTATTTTTATACTTTTCATTTAACTGTCCCCTTTTTACGGAAGTGAATTCCGCAAAAATTCCTCGCGACTGAAGCACGAGCTGACGCTCTGTATGACTTCATTTTATTGTCCCCTCTGCCCATAAATGATATTTTAA
>JALVAU010000365.1 GCA_027011025.1 Campylobacteraceae bacterium
AAGCGGAGAAAGAGTAAAAATCTTATCTGCCAAGGGAATGCTAGTCTGTTCTGATGTCTCAAAAGATGGCACAAAGCTTCTTTTGACTATGGCACCAAATGACCAAGCGGATATATATCTATATGATTTAAGATTTAAACAACTTCAAAGAGTTACAAGATATTCAGGAATTGATGTAAATGGAAATTTTATAGACAATGATAAAAAAATTATATTTATTTCAGATAGGCTAGGATATCCAAATATATTTTCAAAAGCTATAGGTGCCAAGAGCGTAGAGCAAATGGTTTACCATGGTAAAAATAACAATTCAGTATCAGCACTAGATAACTATATAGTTTACTCTAGCAGAGAGAAAAAGAGTGAATTTGGAGGAAATATTTTTAATCTGTATCTAATTTCAACAAAAACAGACTATATCAGACAATTGACTGCAAATGGTAAAAATCTTTATCCAAGGTTTGCAAGAGACAAAGATACTATTTTGTTTATAAAGCATTTTAAAAATCAAAGTTCACTAGGTGTCGTAAGACTAAATGCCAACAAAAGTTTTCTATTTCCACTTAAAGTTGGCAAAATTCAGTCGATTGATTGGTAATTTTAGAAAAATATGATAAAATAGCGCAAGATATAAAAAAATAAAAGAGGTGGTATAATGAAGAGATTAGTTTTAGCAAGTATGAGTGTGGCAGTTCTGCTATTTACAGGATGTAGCCAGAAAAACCCTGATGTAGATATGACAACAAAAAACCAAAATATGCAAAATACAAGCAGTGGCAACAGTATGGGAAATACAAATAGTATGAATTCAAATAGTATGAATTCAAATGGTGGTATGACTAAAAATTCAAATAGTCTAAAATATCTAATTGCAAATTTAGAATCACAGCTTAGGCCTGTTAATTTTGATTTTGATAAATATAATATTAGAGAAGATATGAAACCCGTTGTGGCTAATAGCGCTACTATACTAGATGGAGATAAAGCTCAAAAGTTTTCAGTAAAGCTAGAGGGGAACTGTGACGAATGGGGAACTGACGAATACAACTATGCTTTAGGACTCAAAAGAGCAAAAAGTGTCAAAGATGCTCTAAATGCACAGGGTGTAGGACTTGACAGAATGATGATCGTAAGCTATGGAGAGAGTAACCCTGTATGTACAGCTCAAACTAAAGATTGTTGGGCAGAGAACAGAAGAGTAGAATTTAAATTACTACCATAAAAAAATATAAATGCCATGCTAGAATATTGCGTGGCTACTTCAAATTTAATTGATCCTATACACTATGTTACTGATATAGTGTATAGGATCAATTTGAGATAAACTTCTTTTTTACCAAAAGGGATGGGTCATGAATAAAATATTAGCTTTTTGTCTAGTTCTGCCAATAGTAGCATTTTGTGCTGAGCCTTCAGTCTATGGTGCCGGTAACTTAGATAGTGAAAACCCTTATGGTTTAAGTTCTAGTGAAAAAAAGATAGTACAAAACAGTCAAAAATTAAAATCACTAGAAAAAAATATAAAGATGCTAGAACTTAAGTATAGGAATCTACAAGAAAAACTTGATGGAACAAGATCTGTAACAGAGTCTATTAGTGATAAAATTGGAAAGATAGATAGTAAAATACATGAAGTAACCACAAGAGATAGCAATAAAAGTGATACAATACAGAGTTTGAAAAACGAAATTGAGTCACTAAAGCAGCAGTTTTCTGATAATCTAACTATTCAAAATGAAAATCAAGAAAAAATCAAGAGTGTTTTATCTGAACTTAGTTCACTCATAGACTCCATCAATAGCAACTATATTTCCAAGGAAGAGTTTAAAAATTTTCAAAAGAAAATTAAAAAACAGAGTGCAAAAGAGTCTCTTCTTGGCAAAAGCGGTGCTCAACTCTTAAAGGAAGCAGGGGAATATTTCCAAAAAAAGCAGTATGATAAAGCTCAGAGCAGATATCTTAGACTAGTTGATATGAGATATAAGCCGGCTAGAAGTAGTTTCAGGCTTGGTGAAATAGCATACTACAAAAAATCATATAAAAAAGCTATAGAGTATTATAAAAAAAGCATCTCTTTGTATGAGAATGCTTCATATACTCCAACACTTCTATACCATACCGGTGTATCTTTAAGCAAACTTAAAAAGAACAAAGAAGCGAGAAAATTTTTTAAAGTACTTAAAAATAACTACCCAAAATCAAAAGAGGCAAAATTACTAAAATAAAAAGACACTTCTAAGAAAGTATAAAAAGAAATTATGCTAGAATCTCTTGTTTTAATAAGTACCTAACCAAGAGTAACACCAATTAATAGAAACTAGGAAAGGTTGCATATATGAGGCAAAAACTAGCAGATGTACTTATTGTACCTCAAGAGTTTTTAACGACATAGATGTGACCTTTCCTAGTTTCCCTGCGGGCAAAAAGATAACGGCACGATTACTTCGTTAGATTTGTTTGAATTACCTATGGGTAGTCCTGCACAAATCTGCCTTGTACTCGCACCGTTCTCTTTTTGCTATTAATTGGTGTTGCTTCTGGTTAGGTACTTATTGTACAATTATTTAAAACTTTTAAGGATAAAAACACAAATGTCAAATATAACAAAACAGTTCATATATTTATTCTTAACGCTCTTGACACTAATAGCAGGATACGCTTACTTACGCTATGCCTATAAGGTTACAGATTCTACACCTTTCACTCAAGAGATTGTTCTTATTATCTTAGGAACAATTGCAACTGTTTTTATTACCGCCCTACTTCTAAATAAACAAACAGCGGTAGAAATTGAAAAAGAACAAAACATTAAATTTCTTGATCTTAAAGCTAAAACTTATGAAAAGCTTTTGGATTTTATGGAGAATATGGCGGAAAAAAGCCAATTTAATGAAGCAGATATTACAAAATTACAATTTATTACCCATAGACTTGCCATATTTGCCTCTCCAAGTGTTTTAAATGAATATACAAATTTTTTAAATGTAGTTTCAACACTCTCTACAGATGCAACATTTGAAAACGACATGCAAAAACTCTCAGAAGCACTTGGAAAGCTTACTATTCAAATAAGATTTGATCTTTTAGGAGAAAATCAAATACAAAAGAACTACTCTGTTGAACAAATCAAAAAGATGATTCGTCAAAACTCAAACGATTCATCAAAAATCCATATAGAAGGTTAAAGAAGTTTTGAGAGTCAGTTGTAATTTATACCAATGCCCTCAAAACAACAAAAACAGTATCTGACAAAATAATTTCTCGCACAAGAGCTCTCTCTATAGAAAACATACCCAAAATCAACAAGAATATACAGGTAGGTTCTTGCCTGTAGAATTGCAATTCTTTCATATGGGCACCTCTAACAACCCTAGTACTGAAAGCTTTTTTGACAGTAGACTTCTATTATTTTGCTGTTGCTTATAAAATCTGATGCATATCTGAGTAAATCAAAAAAATCTTTATGGCTAAAATTCAAGGCATAAATCTCATCCAAATCATCTTTTGAAAAATTATTTGGGGCATCTATAGCTTTTAAGACTTTCAAAAGAAGTGTTTTTTGTCTCGCATCAAATGGTATATTTTCTATTTGAGTTTGAATATTTTCTATGATATTTTTATCTACATTCATCTGTGTTAAAAATTTTGTATTTAGCCAAATACAGTAAGTTCTACACTCTTTTTGAGCGATATACAGTCTTAAGAAAGGCAGTAGATTTTTATCTATATTTTTATGGATCATCATCTTTTGATTATACTCCATAAACTTTTTCATACCATCTATATCAATTGTTGCAAAAAGTTCAAAGTGAGGTGGCACAAAGCCTAAACTTCTCTCTATGATTTTATATATTAATTTTAACTCACCTGTTGCATCTTCTTTTTTGGTACGCGGAATTATAAACATATCCTCTCCTTTGATTTTAGACTATTTAGTCTAGTTAAAGAATACTACAATATATTTTCTTAAAATAGACTAAATAGTCTAATTCTTAAGTGATTTTAGATAATCTATCAGGTGGTTGATTGTGTTTAAGTATCTCTTTTTTGATGAGTGTTTTGGGCTAAGTGACAAACTTCCCCAAACTGTGGCTATAATGAACTCTGCTAAAGAGTCCATATCTACATCAGGTTTTATAGAACTATCTTTAAGAACCGATAAAATATCACTCTTCATTCTCTCATAGATGAGATTTATAGCTTTATCAAAATCATCATCTACCGGTGACATCTCTTGATTTAATCTATTTAGCGGACAGCCGAATTTTACAAGTTCTTCTTTTTTTGACACCTTTAATATGGCTCTTATCATGGTATCTATACTATTTTCTTCTTTGACTTTTTTTAAATCATAAAACTCATACATTTTGGGAGCTATTCGCTCTTTTACTACTGCCAAAACCATCTCTTTTTTGGATTTAAAATAGTGGTACAAAGAGCCTTTTGGAATGGCACACTCTTTTAGTATCATATCGATACTTGTACCATTGTATCCGTTTATATAGACAAGTTTATATACGGCATCTAAAATCTTATCTCTAGTGGAGTATTTCATCTTGTTTTCTCTTGTTTGGGAACCTTTCCAAAGAGTTTTTCAAGGCACTCTGTTTTGAAGCTTACCATCGGTACTTTTGAGGCGTACTTTTCGTATTCCTCTTTAAATTTTTTTCTTACTTCCCACTCTTCAAAAACAACCACCATAAAGATGATAAAAACCATCTCTACTGGAGCTACAACAGAGATAAAAGTGGGTGAACCGATAAGAAGAGCTGTTCCTAGTGGTAAAAGAGTTAAGCCAAAAAGCATAGGATGTCTCATACAGCTATATATGCCAGTTGTTACAAGATGGTTTGTCTCAAGTCTAGGTATATCTCCAACTCTTCCTTTTTTTAACTCTCTTCCACCATTTGCGGCTGATCTAAAGGCAAAAACAAGAACGATATAGCCTAAAGCAAAGGAGATAATATGAAAGATATAGCTATGCCACACGGGATTATTTTTGTCAGAAATTATACCAAATATCGTACCTCCTAGCAGTAAAAAAACCCATAACAAAATGCGAATTACTACCGAACGAGATGTTTTTATCTTCATATCATCCTCTACATGTAGAGCTATTTCAAAGCTTCAAAAAGTTCTAATTCATCTAACTTTTCCCAAGGATAATCACTCTGACCAACCTGTCCTCTTCCAGCTACATCAGCATATAAAAAAGTCTCGCTACTTGGTTTATCAAGACCAAATTTTTCAGTTATCCATCTTGGAGTAAGGCTAAATGTATTTAATACAAAGTTAGATAGAACATCATCACTCACACTAGTATAAGTACCAAAAGTATCTACACTGATAGATACCGGTTTTGCAACACCTATAGCATAAGAGAGTTGAACTGAACATTTTTTAGCCAATCCACTTGCAACTATATGTTTTGCTATCCATCTACTTGCATACAAACCGCTTCTGTCAACCTTTGTATAATCTTTGCTACTTTGAGCACCTCCACCTATTGGCGAGTATCCGCCAAAACTATCAACTATCAGCTTACGGCCTGTCAAGCCAGAATCATGCAAAGAACTGTGATTTACATATCTTCCTGTTGGATTTAGGTGGAGTATCGTACTCTTGGGGTCATAAAGTCTTGGAGGAAGCCCTGTATCATCTATAAGACCTTTTAGTAACTTTCGCACCTCTTCGATAGGCATATCTTCAACTGATGGAGCCGATACCACTATAGTATGAATCTTTTGAGGCAGACAATTCTCAAAGTTCTCTTTAGTACCATAATCTATGGTAACCTGAGTCTTTATATCAACTCCTAACTTTTGGTTATGTTCTAGTGCATAATGGTAAACTTTATCGCAAATCATCCTTGCGTAAGTGATGGCAGATGGCATAAAATCTGCTGTTTCATTTGTAGCAAAACCAAACATAATACCTTGATCACCTGCACCTATCTCACCAGTTTCTTGGTCAACTCCTTGAGATATATCACTCGATTGTCTATTTAAAAGAACTTGAATCTTTACATCATCAGGATGAAGACACTGATTTTTATTGAATGCTGATTTTCCATCATATCCAATCTTTGCAAGAGCATTTTTGACTATATTTTCATAATCTTTAGTCTCTAATTTGGCAGAAGTTTTAACTTCTCCGCCTATAACTACATGCTTACCTGCGACAAAAACTTCACTAGCAACTCTTGAGTTTGGATCTGCTATTATCAAAGCATCTACGATACTGTCTGCTATAATATCTGCACATTTATCCGGATGTCCCGGGCTTACGACTTCACTTGTAAATAAGTATTGGGATTTGTTTTCCATATTTTGTTTTCCATTTCTTTGTTTTCCATAAGAGGTTAGCTCTTAATTGTTTTCCATCCTTTTGTTTTCCATTTTTTTGAAGAGGTTTATGAGACCACTGCACAGTATAGACACTCATAAAAGTCTAGTTTTGGGTGAGATTTGTGAGATAAATTTTGAAGTACTAACTAAAGTTAATTCAAAAAATTTATCTCACAAATCTCACCCAAAAATAGACTTCCCTTTGGGTATCAATAGGTAGAGTATATACTTCGTTAAACTTTATTGACTTAACTCTTGTTAAGCCTGCAAAAGTTTGCCTCGTCTATAAACTACCTATTGATATTATGG
>JALVAU010000366.1 GCA_027011025.1 Campylobacteraceae bacterium
TAGTTTTTCATAAATAGAGTCCGGAAGCAGAGATTTAGCAACATCTGCTTTTGCTAATTTTGATTCTAAAAATATACCGGAGTTTTTTATCTGAGTCAACATAGTTTTAGAATTCATATCTTTGATATCCAAAAAGTTATTCTCTAATGCACGAGCAGATTTTAGGAGAGTTTTATCATTTTTTAGAGTATCTACTATAGATTTTAATTCACTTAGTGTACCTTTTATATTTTTAGGTATATTTTTAGCTTGGAGAGTTTGCAAAATAGTATCTTTTGACTTTTGATTTATACTTAAGTCTTTAAAGAGAGAATCAAGCAGAGTTTTTACAGAAAAATCCTTTACTTCCGCCTCTTTTGAGATCAAAACATCAGCACTTTTAGGAGTTGAGGTTTTTTGAGCACCCTTTATATCTTTGGAATTACCCAAAACAGAAGCTAAAATTTCACTCGTTGATACCCTCATAACTTTCCAATTCTTCTATTATTACTCCACCAAACAATATCCCAAATATTTGAGAGAACGAGATGTGGTGAGATGTGCACAAAAAAATCTGCAGGACTAGCCTTAGCTAATTCAAAGATTTTTTTGTGTGCAGATTGCCACATATCGTTCTCCCCGAAGGGTGTAGTGCTTTTGTCCATACTCAGCGTTGGATTTTCTTGAATTAGCTATGGCTAGTCCTGCGAAAATCCGCCTTGATTATGAACAAAATCACTGCATCAAATATTTAGGATATTGTCTGCTGGAGTAATATTACTCTTTTGCCCACACTATTTCTCTTGCAATACTCTACAATTTTACCGTGAAATCTTGCATAAATCTCATTTATACTCATCTCTTTTTTATACAATTCATCTATCTTGCTCTTATTTGCAAGTACCCCCTCGCTCATCCACTCTTGCAACTCATCATAATTTTCAAAATCATACCCATAAGCACTGAGCAGTCTTTGAGTATAACTATCGACCACAAAAATATCTTTTAAACAGCCAAAACACAAAATCGAATCTGCACTCTCCTGCCCAATTCCCTTTTGACTTAAAAGCCACTCCCTATCAACACCTAAACAAAACTCTTCAAAACTACCAAAATCCCTAACGATAGCCCTTGACAACCCCAAAAGATACTTGGCTTTTGTATTGTAAAAACCGCTCGGTTTTATGAGAATTGAGAGAGTTTTAGAATCAAGTTTTGCTATCTTCTGAAGCGAATCTATGCCATTTTTCTTTAAATTATCTAAACTTTTTTCTACTTTTTCCCACCTTGTCTGCTGAGTCAAAATAGTTCCCACAACAACTTCATAACTCCCACTATTTGGCCACCAAAGAGGATCTCTCAATTCTTGTAGATAACCGGCACTTCTTAACTTAACCAAAAGCTCAAAACTATCATTCAACATCAGCAATCCCCCAAACAGATAAACTTTAAAAACTTGCCTCTCTCACCTAGTATCAGCCACCTCAAAAACAGGTCAATTCGTTAGCATTTTCTAAAATACTTTTCAAAGAGGCTCAGACCAAAGGGAGGATTTGTCTCTTTGAAAAGTATTTTAGAAAATGCGATACAACAACATTAGCATCAAAAACAAAAACTAGAAACCTTTTTTCTTATTTTTTCCACGAAAACATTAAGCAAATCACCTATTTAATTCTACTTTAAACACAGCACCATGACTACTATTAAAAGCCAAAAGCTTTCCATAGCAATGCTCTTCAATGATTGTTTTACTCATATATAATCCTAATCCCGTACCATCTTTTTGTAGCTTTGTAGAAAAATATGGATCAAATATATTATCAATAATA
>JALVAU010000367.1 GCA_027011025.1 Campylobacteraceae bacterium
GGGGCAAAGATATGATGCTTCAACTCATAGGTGAAAATCTCAGAGATGTAGGCATAGAGTTTGATAATTTTGTCAGTGAAAAATCCCTGTACGGCAAATGGGATGAAAGCTTTGAAAAACTACAAAAAAATGATAAAACATACAAAAAAGATGGAAAAATCTGGATACGATCTAGCGATTTTGGAGATGAAAAAGATAGAGTAGTAGTCAGAGACGACGGCAGAGCAACATACTTAGCAGGCGACATCATATACCACGACAATAAATACCAAAGAGATTACGACAGATATATAAATATCTGGGGAGCTGATCATCACGGATATATAGCTAGAGTAAAAGCAGCTATAAACTTTCTAGGATACGATGAGAAGCGACTAGAGGTGATACTAGCCCAGATGGTCTCTCTCCTAAAAGGCGGTGAGCCATACAAGATGAGTAAAAGAAGCGGTAATTTTATATTGATGAGTGATGTTGTGGATGAGATAGGAAAAGATGCACTGAGATTTATATTTTTGAGTAAAAAAGCAGATACTCATCTCGAATTTGATGTGGATTCTTTGAAAAAACAAGACAGTACAAATCCTATATTTTATATCAACTATGCACACGCAAGAGTCAATCAAATCTTTGAAAAAAGCGGTAAAAAACTAGATGATATAAAAGATACAAAACTCGACAATCTAAATCAAAGCGCAAAAAATCTCCTCTTTAGTGCACTTCTTTTGCCAGAAGTCGTAGAAGATACATTTATAAGCAGACAAGTCCAGAGACTAAGTGATTATCTCATCTCACTAGCTTCAAATCTACACAAATTTTACAATGAAAACAGAGTCGTAGGAAGTGAAAATGAAGACAGATACCTAAAGATTTTTGCTATGGTTGCACTTAGCATCAGAACAGGTTTAAAATTGATGGGAATTGAAGCAAAGAATAAGATGTAAAAAACATCTTATTCTTTTTCTATGCCTAACTCAGGCGATTTGTAAGCACTCAAAAACTCTTCTATGTTGTATCTAGCTCTATACTCTGCGCTCATAAGATGAATCAAAATATCACCCATATCTATGATAACCCAATCATCTGATTCTTCTATATTTAAAAAATTCTCACCACTGCTTTTAAGCTCACTCTTTAGATGATTTAAGAGTGAAAGCCCATGTCTTTCACCCAAAGTCGTAGCGATAACAACACTCTCAACAAAATAATCCTTATCGCTCATATCAAATGACTGTATATTTTCAGCTTTCTTTTCATCTAGTATCTTTACGATATTTTCAACTCTTTTTTCCATTGTATTCCTTGTATAATATGCTAAAACTTTGTCTTTTATGCTTCTTGGTATAAATAACATATCTAAATCAGCACGAAGTTTTGAGGAGCTGATATTAGCATTTATTTTGATTTTTTTCAACTCTTTTGGTGTTATTATACCATCTCTTGAAGCGATAACAAACTCGACAAGGTTTTTTAACTCGTCATATCCACTCCACATGTGAAGTTTAGCATAGTTATCAGCCCCGATGACAAGATAAAGTTTTTCCAAATCATACTTTTTAAGCAGATATTTTACAGTCTCTATACTAGCAACTGCCCGCTTTTGTTTCACCTCAAAATCAACTATCTCAACCTTGTCATTATCCCCAAATAGTTTGCGTAACCATCCCAATCTCACATCAGCCGGCGCATAAAACTCACTCTTAAAAGGATTGAGATAAGCAGGAACAACAAAAACGACCTCTACATGTAGAGTTTTTAAAACTTCATCCACAATCATCTCATGCCCAACATGAGGAGGATCAAAAGTCCCT